>CBJKNR010000216.1:0-6549 GCA_966417555.1 uncultured Sphingopyxis sp. | reverse complement strand
CCGGGCCACCAGCCCGGCCTGCGCACCGCTCCTTGCCGGGAAGCTTCCTGCGGCAATCACAGTGCGTAAATATCAGTCAGACAGACTCTGAGGGATTTGCGAACGATGACGATCAAAACCGCTGCAATCGCCGCCATGCTCCTTGCCTGTTCGGCAGGAACCGCGAACGCCGACGAGCGCATCGCCGACCCCTTCGATCGCGCCGATGCGAGCTTCTCGCGCTATCCGCTCAATTTTCCGACGACGCCGCAGGCGATCGGGCGGCTCGCCAACGGCGATGTGTGCGGCGACGAAGAAGGCATCGACTGCGAATGGGAAGATGAGACGGGCGTGAGGCATGTCGTCGTCGGCGATGACATCCTCGCGATCAAGACGGTCGATGTCGCGGCGCTCGGCAACCGTAATGTCGCCGCGCTGAATATCGGCACCACCCGCGCACGCGGCGATGTACTGGGCAGAGTCCGCGCCTTTCTTCCGGAAATCGCGATCGACTGCCTCGAACCCGGCAAGGCCGGCGAAGGCGAAGGCATCGCATCGTGCGGCGGCAGCTTCGACAACGGCGGCTGGATCAAATTGCTCTTCGGTCCCGACAATCGCCTGAGCAGCGCGCGCATCGACGCGTTCCAGATCAACTGATGATCATCGCGGTCGACGGCCCCACCGCGTCGGGCAAGGGCACACTCGCGCGCCCGCTCGCCGCGCATTTCGCCCTGCCCGTGCTCGACACCGGCCTCCTCTATCGCGCCGTCGGCTATCAGACACAGCTCAACCACGGCGACCCCGACAATGCCGCCGACGCGCTCGCCGCGTGCGATTTTCCGGACCGCCTGCTGGACGATCCGGCGCTGCGCTTCGAAAGCACCGGCAGCCTTGCCAGCCGGGCGTCAGTCCACCCCGCGGTGCGCGCCGCGTTGTTCCAGCGCCAGGTCGATTTCGCGAACCAGCCCGGCGGCGCCGTCCTCGACGGGCGTGACATCGGCACGGTGATCGCGCCGCACGCCGACGCGAAGCTGTTCGTCACCGCCAATCCCGAGGAGCGCGCGCGGCGGCGCCATGCCGAGATGCGCGCGCGCGGCGTCGATATCAGTTTCGACGCGGTGCTCGCCGACGTTCACGCCCGCGACGCGCGCGACACCGGCCGCGCCGACGCGCCGCTGATGCGCGCGCCCGACGCGATGCTGCTCGACAATACGGATATGGACCGCGATGCCGCGCTCGCCGCCGCGATCGCCTTCGTCGAGGAGCGCCGCAAGGCGCGCGGCTGAAACCGGCATTCCACCTTGCTTTTGCAAGGGGTGCGGACTATATGCGCCGCGTCTGACGGGCATTTTGCCGGTCGAGGCTCGGACAAGCCGCCGCTCCCGTGTGAGCGTCGGGCGCGACGGGGTTCACCCATCGCGCCCCTTTTGCTTTGCCCCTGCCTCGCTCTGCGAAACGTTCGGAGGATGTCTTGCTCCGCATCCGGCGGGCAGGACGGATCGGCCACAAGACCAGCGGAACCAACCGCTTGGCCGGAACAAATGAAGTAAGGAAACCACTCTATGGCCTCTACGGCTTTTCCGTCGCGCGACGATTTCGCCGCGATGCTCGACGAATCGCTGGGTGGTGCTGATGGCGGCTTTGAAGGCCGCGTCGTCAAGGGCACCGTGACCGCGATCGAAAACGACCTGGCAGTGATCGACATCGGCCTGAAGAGCGAAGGCCGCGTGCCGCTTCGTGAATTCGCGATGCCGGGCCAGAAGGCCGACATCAACGTCGGCGACGAAGTCGAAGTCTATGTCGACCGCGTCGAAAACGCCAATGGCGAAACCATGCTGTCGCGCGACCGCGCTCGCCGCGAAGCCGCGTGGGACCGCCTCGAAGAAGAATTCAACAAGGAAGCCCGCGTCGAAGGCGTCATCTTCGGCCGCGTCAAGGGCGGCTTCACCGTCGACCTCGGCGGCGCTGTGGCCTTCCTTCCGGGTTCGCAGGTCGACATCCGCCCCGTGCGCGACGTCGGCCCGCTCATGGACCTGCCGCAGCCCTTCCAGATCCTCAAGATGGATCGCCGCCGCGGCAATATCGTCGTGTCGCGCCGTGCCATCCTCGAGGAAACGCGCGCCGAGCAGCGCTCGGGCCTGATCCAGAACCTCGAAGAAGGCCAGATCATCGAAGGCGCGGTCAAGAACATCACCGATTATGGTGCGTTCGTCGACCTCGGCGGCATCGACGGCCTCCTCCATGTCACCGACATGAGCTACAAGCGCGTCAATCACCCGAGCGAAGTCATCAACATCGGCGACACCGTCCGCGTCCAGATCATCCGCATCAACCGCGACACGCAGCGCATCAGCCTCGGCATGAAGCAGCTTGAAAGCGATCCGTGGGAAGGCGTCGCCGCCAAATATCCGGTGGGTGCGAAGCTCACCGGTACCGTCACGAACATCACCGACTATGGCGCGTTCGTCGAACTCGAAGCCGGCATCGAAGGCCTGGTCCACGTCAGCGAAATGTCGTGGGTCAAGAAGAACGTCCACCCGGGCAAGATCGTCTCGACGAGCCAGGAAGTCGACGTCATCGTCCTCGAAGTCGACAGCGACAAGCGCCGCATCAGCCTCGGCCTCAAGCAGGCCCAGTCGAATCCGTGGGGCGCCTTTGCAGAGGCTCACCCGGTCGGCTCGGTCGTCGAAGGCGAGGTCAAGAATGCGACCGAATTCGGTCTGTTCGTCGGTCTGCCGGGCGACGTCGACGGCATGGTCCACATGTCGGACATCGCTTGGGGCATCTCGGGCGAAGAAGCGCTGCACCTCCACCGCAAGGGCGAGGCCGTGCAGGTCGTTGTTCTCGACGTCGACGTCGAGAAGGAACGCATCAGCCTTGGCATCAAGCAGCTTGAAAAGGGCGCTCCCGCCGTCGGCGGCGGCACCGCGGCTGCGGGTTCACTGAAGAAGAACGACATCGTCACCGTCTCGGTCCTCGAGGTCCGCGACAACGGCCTCGAAGTGCAGGCCGGCGAAGATGGTGCCACCGGCTTCATCAAGCGCGCCGACCTCGGCCGCGACCGCGACGAACAGCGCGCCGAACGCTATCAGGTCGGCCAGAAGTTCGACGCGATGGTCATCGGCTTCGACCGCTCGAAAAAGCCAAACTTCTCGGTCAAGGCGATGCAGATCGCCGAAGAGAAGGAAGCTGTCGCGCAATATGGTTCGTCGGACTCGGGTGCGTCGCTCGGCGACATCCTCGGCGAAGCGCTGAAGGCCGGCAAGAAGGACTGATAATTTCGTCCTCCGCCGCAAGGCCGCAGAAAAGGCCCGCAGAGTGTCCCTCTGCGGGCCGTTTTCTTTCCGTGATATATTTTTGACCGGATCGTGATTCGTGATACCTTCTCCGCGCGTTGGGAGGGGTCTCACGCACAATGGGCCGGCAACGACCGGGGTCCGCTTTGGCGGGCAAAGCGTGACTGTATATATAGGGGAAGCACATGATCCGGTCAGAACTGGTTCAAAAGATCGCGAGCGAAAACAGCGACTTGCGGCTTGAAGAGGTCGAGCGCATCGTCGACACTTTTTTCGACTCGATCGTCGACCAACTCGCGGCGGGCGGCCGCGTCGAACTGCGCGGCTTCGGCGCCTTCTCGACCCGCGCGCGCGAATCGCGCACCGGTCGCAATCCACGGACCGGCGCGGCCGTCGATGTGAAGGCGAAAAATGTGCCCTATTTCAAACCTGGCAAGGAAATGCGCGAGCGTTTGAACGGCTGATTTAGCCCCTCAATCCAACTCGTCATTGCGAGGAGCCGAAGGCGACGCGGCAATCCAGTTTGGCATAAACCGCCTCTGGATTGCTTCGCTCCGCTCGCAATGACGAATGGTGAAATGGTGCTCTGTCAGTTCTTGAGCCGATATCCGGTGCGGAACATCCAGAAAATCACGCCAAGGCACAGCGCCAGGAAGAGCGCCACCGCGCCCATGCTGATCTCTATTCCGACATCGCCCTTGCCGAAGAAGGTCCAGCGAAAGCCGCTGATCAGATAGACGACAGGGTTGAACAGCGTGACCGTCCGCCACGCCGCGGGCAGCATGTCGAGCGAATAGAAGGCACCGCCCAGAAAGGTCAGCGGATAGACGACGAGCAGCGGGATGACCTGGAGCTGCTCGAAACTCTGCGCCCAGATGCCGATGATGAAGCCGAACAGGCAGAAGGTCATCGCCATCAGGATCATGAAGGCGACCATCAGCAACGGATGCGCGACCTGCACATCGACGAAGAGATGCGCGGTGGCAAAGATGATCGACCCGATGATCACCGACTTGGTCGCCGCAGCGCCGACATAAGCGATCACCGTTTCGAGCGGCGACAAGGGTGCCGACAGCATCTCGTAAATCGTTCCCGTCCATTTGGGCATATAGATGCCGAAGCTTGCGTTGCTGATGCTTTCGGTGAACATCGTCAGCATCATCAGCCCGGGCACGATGAACGCGCCATAGGGAACGTCGCTGACCTCGCTCATCCGGCTGCCGATCGCCGATCCGAAGACCACGAAATAGAGCGCGGTGGTGATCACCGGCAGCATCAGGCTGGTCCAGAAGGTGCGGCCGAAGCGCGCCATTTCGAAAAGATAGATGGCACGGATGCCCCGGAGGTTCGAAATCATGCCGCCGCTCCTGCCGCGCCCTTGTTTTCGTGCACCAGCCCGACGAAAATATCCTCGAGCGAGCTTTGTTTCGTGTGCAGATCCTTGAATCCGATCCCGATGTCGCTCATCCGGCGGAGCAGCGACGGCACCCCCGTCGCTTCGGCCTGGCTGTCGAATTCATAGATCAGCTCGTTCCCGTCGCCCGCCAGTTCAAGCTTCCACTGCGCCAGTTCCTCGGGCACTGTCGCCAGCGGTTCGGCGAGGTTGAGCGTCAGCGTCTTCCGCCCGAGCTTCTTGATCAGCGCATTTTTCTCCTCAACGAGGATCAGCTTGCCGTGGCTGATCACCCCGACGCGGTCGGCCATTTCCTCGGCCTCCTCGATATAATGGGTGGTGAGGATGATCGTGACTCCGCGCTCGCGAAGCCCGCGAACCATGTTCCACATATCGCGGCGCAGCTCGACATCGACCCCCGCGGTCGGCTCGTCGAGGAACAGGATTTCGGGTTCGTGACTGAGCGCCTTCGCGATCATCACGCGGCGCTTCATCCCGCCCGACAGCTCCATTATCTTCGCGTTGCGCTTGTCCCACAGCGACAGATCCTTGAGGAGCTGTTCGACGAACGCCGGGTCGCGCGGCTTGCCGAACAGCCCGCGCGAGAAGCTGACCGTCGCCATCACGCTTTCGAACGCGTCGGTGTGCAGTTCCTGCGGCACCAGCCCGATCATCGCCCGCGCCGCGCGATAGTCGCGCGCATGGTCATGCCCGCCGACGATCACGGTCCCGCTGCTGGCAGTGACGATGCCGCAGACGATGCTGATCATCGTCGTCTTGCCCGCGCCATTCGGCCCGAGCAGCGCAAAAATCTCGCCCTTGCTGATGGTGAGGTCGACGTCGCTGAGCGCCGTGTGACCGCTCTTGTAGGTTTTTCCGAGGCCGGAAATCTCGAGGACAGCTGTCATGCCACGCCGTCTAGCCGAGCGACCGCACCGCGTGAAGCGGCAAACATCGCTTGACCTCCATCCACCCATCGGCTTGACCCTCTGCGGCGTGCGGACGTGGCGAAATCGGTAGACGCAGCAGACTTAAAATCTGCCGGCCTAGTGTCATGCGGGTTCAAGTCCCGCCGTCCGCACCAGCTGCCCGCCGGAATCATCAGCGATAGGGCATGGCCTTGCGAAGCGCGTCGTCCTAGGGTGTGTTCGCAATGCGTCCTATCCGTCCTGCTATTCTCTTCCCCCTCATCGCATCCGCCTCGGTCGCGCTCTCAGGCTGCGACCTGTTCGGCGAGCGTGGCCCCGTGAAGATTGCCGCGATCGGCGCGCTCAACCCCGCGGCGACGCCGCTGAGCGGCGAATTGTCAGGGGCGAACGCCGCGCTGTTCGATGCCACGTCGCAGGGCCTCGTGAGCTATGATGGCGAGGGGCAGATCGACACCGGGCTCGCCGATCGCTGGACCGTCACCACCGACGGGCGCAGCTATATCTTCCGGCTCCGCGAGGCCAAATGGACCAATGGCCGCAAGGTGACGGCAGAGGAGGTTGCCGCCATCTTGCGCGCCTATCTCGCACCCGCCAGTCGCCACGTTCTGAAAAGCGATTTCCCCGAGGTCGAGACGATCAAGGCGATGACCGACACGGTCATCGAGATCCGCCTAGCGGTGCCGCAGCCTGCAATCCTCGAATTGCTCGCACAGCCGTCGATGGCGATCATCAACCGGGGCATGGGCTGGGGACCGATGCGCGCGCGCAAGATCGGCGGCGCGGTGCTGCTTTCGCCCGTGCCCGATCCGCTCGCCGAAGATCCCGAAGCCGCCGAAGCTGCCGCCAACGACCCCGCCGCATCGATCGAACTCGTCGGCACCTCGCCGGAGGGCGCGCTCGCGCGGTTCAAGAACGGTTATGCCGACGGCGTGCTCGGCGGCCGTTTTTCGAC
>CBJKNR010000215.1:0-6559 GCA_966417555.1 uncultured Sphingopyxis sp. | reverse complement strand
TCGATGCCGCTCGAGAAGGTCCGCAAGGTGATGAAGATCGCCAAGGAGCCGATCAGCCTCGAGACGCCGATCGGCGACGAGGAGGACAGCCACCTCGGCGACTTCATCGAGGACAAGAACGCGGTCCAGCCGGTCGAGGCGGCGACGCTCTCGAACCTGCGCGAGGCCACCACGCGCGTGCTCGCGACCCTGACGCCGCGCGAGGAGCGCGTGCTGCGCATGCGCTTCGGCATCGGCATGAACACCGACCACACGCTGGAGGAAGTCGGTCAGCAGTTCTCGGTTACCCGCGAACGCATCCGCCAGATCGAGGCAAAGGCGCTCCGCAAGCTGAAGCACCCGTCGCGCAGCCGCAAGATGCGCAGCTTCCTCGACCAGTAAGTGAAAGGCCCCGCTTCGACGGGGCCTTTTTTCATCCTTCGGCTTGGCCTGCCTTGTGGAACAGCGCGGCAGCGACCAGCCATAGCGCCGCGAAAAAGCCGCACAGGACGAGCGCACCCACCGCGCCGCCGGGTTCGCGCTGCGTCGAGGGTGCCGTCGCAATCGCGATCGCCAGCAGCAACTGCACCGCCGCGGTGCCGAGCATCGCGCGCGCCATGCCGTCGGGCCGGAACCGCGCCGCAAAGGCACCGACGGCCGAGGTGAAGATCAGCAGGAAGAAGCTGAAATTGATCGGGTTGTCCTCACCGACAATGCCCACCGCCAGATTGATCCAGATCAGCAGGAAGGACACGACCAGCGCCGTCGCGACGCCGCCACGATAGGCGAGGCTCGGCCAGATGCGCGCCGAACGCTCGTAAACGAGGATCGGGCCGCAGATCATCACCCCGGCCAGCAGGAAGGAGGCCGGGCCCCAATGCCATTCGTCGCTGATCTGCATCATCACCGCCGGGGTCAGCAGCAGCGCCGCCGCTATCCCCCAGCGCAGCACGCGCCAGCCGTTCCACCCCATTCCAACCTCTTTCGCAATGGACTTGCCTCCTTAGATGTTTGAGGCTTTACCCTGCGTCGCCGGCCGATGAGCGGCATGAGCAGTTCGTGAGATTTTGCTGAAAAATGAGCCCGGGCCGCTACCAGTTCGATGATTCCACGGTCAATCTGGCCGACCGCAGCCTGCGCCGTTCGGGCGCCGCGGTCGAGCTCAGCAACCGTTATTTCGACGCGCTCGCGCTGCTGCTGCGCGAGCGGGGGCGGCTCGTCACCAAGGACCGCTTCATGGCCGATGTGTGGCAGGGCGTACCCGTCACCGACGAAGCGCTGACCCAGTGCATCCGCACGCTGCGCCGCCTGCTCGGCGACGATGCGGGAAATCCGCATTTCATCGCGACGGTTCCCAAGCATGGCTATCGCTTCATCGGCGCGGTCGAGGTTCTCGCTTTTGACAAGCCTCGCGCAGCGTCAGTCCAAGTTTCCTGCGACCGGTGGCGGCGCTTCCTGTCGATCGGCGCTGCGGCCACCGTCGGCGGGGGTATCGCCGGCGTGCTTGGCGGACTCTTCTACGGCCTCGGCGTCAGCAGCGGCCCCGCGATGGGCGGAACCTCGGTCCTCTTCGTCCTGCTCGCGATCAACATGATCGTCGGGCTGGTTGCCGGGGCAGGCGTCGGCGCGGGCATCGCCGCGGCGGAGTTCGCCCCCGACGGGCGCTGGCAATGGACCGTGCTCGGCGGCGCCATCGGCGGCCTCATAACCGGCAGCGCGGCGAGGCTCGTCGGTCTCGACGCCTTCGCGCTGCTGCTCGGCCAGTCGCCGGGCGATATGACCGGCGCATCGGAAGGCCTGTTGCTGGGCGCGGCGGTCGGCATCGCTGCGTGGGCGGCGCGTCGCCGCACGCCGACATTGGCAGGAAGCGCCGCCTTGGGCGGGCTGGTCGCCGGCGCCGCCGGCATCGCCATTTCGCTTTCCGGCGGAAGCTTCCTCGGCGGCAGCCTCGATTTCCTGCTCAGGCGCTTTCCCGAGGCGCGCTTCCGGCTCGACGCGATCGGCGCGCTTTTCGGCGAAAACGGCTTCGGACCGGTCAGCAGGGCCGCGACGTCGGGCATCGAGTGCCTGTTTTTCGGGACCTGCGTCGTGGGAGCAATGGTTTTCGCGCGCCCGGCAGCCACCGCTTCCCCGCGCCGGCGGGCATCCTAAATCGAACCGGAACAAAAGCTTGCCGCAATGGTGCGCCGCACAATTTTTTCGCGTCGCCTTCTTTAAATCTTCATTTTTCCGCCCCAGATAGCGGGCGTCACCGGTGCGGGGGCGCTTCATGAACGGTTCAGCCGCGACCCACCAAATGGCAATCATTCCCATTCGGTGGGAATCAATTCTGGAATAAGCGCGGGCAGCCTGTCGGGGCGGGACAGGAAAAAGCCCGGAAATTCGAGGGACTGCATAATTGGCACGGCCTTTGCGGTGCATCGGGCATCGGCGCGGGGCAGTGCCTGCAGCCAAAGGGAAAGACAAAAAATGGAAAACGAAACCACCAATCTCTTCCGCCGCCGCGACACCTTCTTCGGTGTCTGCGAGGCCGTGGGCCAGGATTTCGGCTTCAACCCGCTGTATCTGCGCCTCGCTTTCATCGCGCCGCTCTTCTTCTTCCCGGCGCAGACCTTCATGGCCTATTTCGCGCTCGGCGCGATCGTCCTCGCATCGCGCCTGCTCTTCCCCGCGAAGGCCGCGCCCGCCCAGCCCGCGCTGAGCGCGATCGAACCCGATGCGCCGAAGACCGCGAAGGCCGACGAACTCGCCCTCGCCGCTTGAGCGGTACCGGCCGGGCATCCCTCTCCCCTTCTGGCCCATCCGCTCCCGATGGCGTCCATCCGGACGCCACATCGACGGGGCCGGCAAGCTTCCCCCGGGGCTTGCCGGCCCCTTTGGTCAGTTCCCTTGGGCGTGTCCCTCACTGGAACAGCCAAAAAGCAAATCATCCCGCCGCTTATAAACGTCGCGTTTACGACGTTGTCCTATGACCGATCGCTGTAATTCCATTGGCTTGGGCGCCCCGCGCCCCAACCGACAGCGAGGATCAAGCATTGAGCCAGTCGACCCAGCCCCAAGCACCGGCGCGCGGCGTCGCCGAACTGCTCGATTCGCTGGTCGCCAGCGACGGCACCGGCGCACATCCGCACGTCCGCTCGGGCGCCCTGTCGAGTGGCCCCGAAGCGATGCGCAACCTTGCCGATGCCGTCCATTTCCTCTGCCTGCTCCATGGCCGCTATCCGGGCGTGATCGACAATGCGGCGCGCAAGGCGGTCGACCCCGCCTCGCGCAAGTGGATGAACGAGGCAGCCGATGCCTTTGTCGAGGAACGCGCCTTTCTGACCAGGATCGCCTCGGCGGTGGGCCCGGTGCCGAGCACGCAGGGACAGGCGCAGTGCGAGGCGGCGGTCGCCGCGCAGCGCAAGGCGATCGACATGCTCGCCGAATCGGATCGTCACGGCTGCGCGCTCGGCGCCGCGATTGCGTTGACGCTCGACTGGCGCACGATCCGCGTCCTGCTCGACATCCGCGCGCTGCGGCTGGACCTTGTTCCGCCGACCTGCACCCTGCCCGACCTTCGCGACACCGCGCGGCTCGCGACGACGATCGCCGAAACGCCCGCGATCGAGCGCGCGATGCTGTTCGGCGCACAGCAGCTGATCACCCAGCACAGCGGGCTTTGGGACCTGATGGCAGCCCGCGCCGCGAGCCGCATGCATCCTTAATTCCCACCCCGCTTGCGGGAGGGGAGACTCCTTGCACCCATCTCCCGCCCCCGCTATGCCTGCTTGACGTTCACGTTAAGGGAAAGGCTGCGAGCCGATGCGTTTCGAAGGTACCAGCGCCTATATCGCCACCGACGACCTGAAGGTCGCGGTCAACGCCGCGACCTTGCTGCGCCGTCCGCTGCTCGTGAAGGGCGAACCCGGCACCGGCAAGACCGTGCTCGCCGAGGAAATCGCGAAAGCGTTCGATGCGCCGCTGATCACCTGGAACATCAAGTCGACGACGAAGGCGCAGCAGGGCCTCTATGAATATGATGCGGTCGCGCGGCTGCGCGACGGCCAGCTCGGCGAAGAGCGCGTCCACGACATCCGCAACTATATCCGCAAGGGCAAGCTGTGGGAGGCGTTCACCTCCGCCAAGCTCCCCGTGCTGCTGATCGACGAGATCGACAAGGCCGACATCGAATTCCCGAACGATCTGCTCCAGGAACTCGATCGCATGGCGTTCCATGTCTACGAGACTGACGAGACGATCGTCGCCAGGGAACGCCCGATCGTCGTCATCACCTCGAACAACGAGAAGGAGCTGCCCGACGCCTTCCTGCGCCGCTGCTTCTTCCATTATATCAAATTCCCCGACCGCGACACGATGGCCGAGATCGTCGAGGTCCATTTTCCCGGCATCCAGAAGACACTCGTCGCCCGTGCGATGGATATCTTCTACGAAGTGCGCGAAGTGCCGGGGCTCAAGAAAAAGCCCTCGACGAGCGAGCTCATCGACTGGCTCAAGCTGCTGCTCAACGAGGATATGCCGCTCGAGGTCCTGCAGAACCGCGACGTCGGCAAGGCGATTCCGCCGCTTCACGGCGCGCTGCTCAAGAATGAGCAGGACGTGATGCTCTTCGAAAAACTCGCCTTCATGGCGCGCCGGCAGGGAAGCTGAGACACCTCGTCATTGCGAGCGAAGCGAAGCAATCCAGAACGGTTTACGCTACTCTGGATTGCTTCGCTTCGCTCGCAATGACGGGTTTTATAGCTGGTACGCCACCTCGACGTCGCCCCAGCGGCGGCCGTTGATCATCGCCGGCATATAGACGTTGCGCACGGTGAGATAATTGATGCCGTCGCCTTCCTGCCGATAGACCGTCATGAAGAAGGGCGCGGTGCTGCGCTTCGCCGCGGCGTCGGTCTCGTCGTAAAGGATGCGCCCATTGCGGCAGTGCGCCGTGTCGTGCTCGAGGTCGCCGGTCGGCGCACGCGAGCATTCGGTGATGTGCGTCGGCAGAAAGCCGTTCATGTCCCCCGCCGAAGACATCTTGATTTCAGGGTGCTCGGCGACGATGCGGTCGAACAGCGGGCGCCAGTTGGCGTCGGCCCAATCCGACAGCGTCGTGCGAAACCGTTCGGGGTTCGAATTCGGGACGCGGACATAATTGGTGTCGAAGACCTGCTCCATCGTCAGCTCGCCGCGCGCGATTGCGCGTTCGGCCAAGCCCACAAATTCGTCGCGTACCTTCGCGGCCAGCTCGACGATCGCCGAATCCTGCGGGCTGACGCCGGCCGAGATCACCGCGTTGAACATGCGGTTCGACACATGCTCCATCGACAGGATCGAATCGCGTGTACCTTCGAGCGTCGCGCTATTGTCGCGCACCGAGGTGACGACGCTGTCGAGCGCCTCGCGCACCTTTGCCCCGTTCGCATGCACCATCGCGCTCGATTGCGCGATGCGATCGCTCTGGTCGTCGAGCAGCGCGACGAGGTGCGTCGCGTCGTGCAGCGCATCGGTGATCGTCTCGAACTGCGCTTCGGCGCGGCTCGACTGTTCGACACCGGTCTGGATCTCGGCGACGAGCCCGCTCGCTTCCGCAGCAAGGCTGCCGATCGAGCGGCGGATCTCGTCGGTCGCGCCGCGCGTGTTCTGCGCCAGCTTCTTCACTTCGGCGGCGACGACGGCGAAGGTGCGCCCCGCATCACCGGCGCGCTCGGCCTCGATCGCGGCGTTCAATGCAAGCATGTTGGTGGTCTTCGCAATCTGTTCGATCGACTGGCTGACCTGCTGTACCTGTTCCATCACCGCAGCGAAATTGGTGACATGCGCGCCGAGCCGCGCGATCAGGTCGATCACCGAGCGAAACTCGCTGACCGCCGTGTTGACGCGCTCGGCACCGGCATCGAGCTGCTCGCACGCGCGCGCCGACAGCAGCTTGGCCTCGTCGGTCGAATCGGCGATCTGGCGCTGGTCGGCCTCAAGGCTGACGACATACTCCTCAAGCCGGCCGAGCTCGCCGATCTGACGATCCATCTGGTCGGTCGCGCGCTTGATCCGTCCCGCGGCATCGCTGCATCCGACGGCCAGCTCGCCGCAGTCGCTGGCGACGGACTGGTCGAGAATTTGCACCTCCGGATTGATCGGCTCGAATTTCATTGGCTTGCCCACGTCCCTGAATGATCGAGAAGCTATGCCGGACATTGGTTAACGGGGCGTCAATGGAGCGTGACCTGCGTAGGGCGGCTTGCTGGTCGCCGCGTTCCATTGCCAGTACCAAATTACGAAGAACGAGAAGACAATTTGCCATATCGTGCATAATCATGCAAATTGACGTGCACGATTATACACGTTAAGCACGTATCATGACGACCGACCTCCCTACCGCGCGGCGCGACATCATTGCGGCAAGGCTCGACGACGGCCAGGCAGTCACCGCTAACGCGCTGGCTGCTGAATTCGACGTTTCCGAAGATGCGGTCCGCCGCGACCCGCGCGCGCTCGCGGCGGAGGGACGCTGCCGACGGGTTTATGGCGGGGCGCTCCCCATTTCGAGCGACGCGAGACCGATGGGCAGTCACATTCCGCGTGGATCCTGCGCGCC
>CBJKNR010000214.1:0-6580 GCA_966417555.1 uncultured Sphingopyxis sp. | reverse complement strand
TGCTCTGGATGCGCGGAATCGAGTCGGGGATGCGCGCGAACCAGCCGGTCGCGGGCACGACGATGATCGCAAGCGCCGCGTTGATGATCGCGAGGAAGGTTGCAAGGGCAAGAAACGCCGCAAGGGCCGAGGGCAGCCCGCGCCGCTCGAGCCATTCGAGTAGCGGGACGAGCGCGATGGCGATCACGATCGCAGCGGTCAACGGCAGAAAGAACTCGGCGCCAGCTTGCAAGGCAAAGGGCAGTCCGAGGCAGAAGCTGGCGCCAAAAATCAGCGCGAGCGCGGCAAGCAGCCGATCGCGGCGAAAATCGTCGATCTCGATCTGGTGCAGCGCATTGGCGCGCGGCGGACGCACATCCTTGTTGCCCCTGTTATCCGCCACCCTGCTCTCCTCTTTCACCGCCTCGTCTTACGCGAGCTTGGCGGCCCGCGCCAGCCGCCCCATTTTGCGGAGCACCCGACCCGCGCCTGTCCCTGTTTGGAGCAGAACAGGTCTTTCTACCTGCATTTTAACCAGAAATTACCCTTTATCGGCGAGTGACGGCTCCAAGGACCAACCTATTCGGAGTCAGAGTGATGATGATAGCGCCTGTGGGGGGCGCGAAGCATCGGCTTCTTCCCTCTTGTTCAGCCATTGCCGTGCTGGCCGCGCTCGCGCTGCCGATGCAGGCCGAAGCCGCCGGCACGCGCGCCGGCTCGACGATCAGCAACACCGCAAGCGCAAGCTTCGACACGGGGGGCGGCACCACGACCGTCGATTCGAACCGCGTCGACCTGCTTGTGGACGAGATGCTCGACGTCACGGTCGATTCGGGTAACCCGGCCGACGTGCCGACAACCCCGGGTGCAACAGGTCAGGTCCTGACCTTCGCGGTCACCAATAATGGCAACGGCGTCGAGGCTTTCGGGCTGAGCACGGTCGCCAACGCGGGCGGCGATAATTACGACCCGGTCGTCACGCAAATCTATCTCGACAACGGTGACGGCATTTTCGATGCCGGCACCGATACGCTTTATACCACGGGCGCAAACGATCCCTCGCTCGACCCCGACCAGAGCATCACTGTCTTCGTCCTCGCAACGACGCCAGGAACGGTCGTCGACGGCAACCGCGGCATTGTCAGCCTCGTTGCTGCGGCAAAAACCGGTACCGGGGATCCCGGCGACAGCTTTGCCGGCCAAGGCGAAGGCGGTGGCGATGCGGTCGTCGGATCGACGGGCGCCGACGGGCAGGATGCAGGTGTATTCACCGTATCGGCAGCGACCGTGACGCTCGTCAAATCTGCGGCGGTGACCAACGCGCTCGGCACCATCGACCCGATCCCGGGCGCGACGATCACCTATACGATCGTCGCTAGCGTCGCCGGCAGCGGCTCGGTCAGCGGACTCGCCATCACCGACAATATCCCGGCGGACACCGCCTATGTTCCGGGCTCGATCACACTCGGCGGCAGCGCGCTGTCGGATGCGGCCGACGCCGATGCGGGCGATTACAACGGCACGCGGATCAGCGTCGCACTCGGCACCGTCGCCGGCGGCCAGACCCGCACCGTCACCTTCCAGACCAAAATCGACTGATGGAGATGCGCATGCGCCCTGCCCTTTTTCTCCTGCTCGCCGCGCTGACGCCCGCGCCGGCGCTCGCCGCGAACCAGGTCGCCCTCGACAATCATGTGTTCGTCGAGCGGGTATCGACCGATGCCGCGGGCAAGCAGAAGATCCTGCTCGAGGAGCCGAAAGTCGTCGTTCCCGGCGACCGGCTCGTCTTCGTGCTCAATTACCGCAACGCCGGCGCGCAGCCGGCTGACAAGTTCGTGATCACCAACCCGATGCCGTCGGCGGTCCGCTTTGCGGATGCCGGCGATACGCGGCCGCTGGTTTCAGTCGACGGCGGCAGACAGTGGGGACTGCTTTCCGACCTTTCGGTTCCGATGGAGGGCGGCACGCGCCGCGCTGCGCAGCCGGCCGATGTCACGCATATTCGCTGGGCTTTCCAGAAGCCGATCCCGGTCGGTGGCACGGGCAAGCTCATGTTTCGGGGAGTCGTCAAATAGCCAAGTGAAACAAACCGCTTAACGGTTGCCAGCGGTGGGGAAACGGCAACCAGCATAAAGCCCAGGAGCTCAGCTATGACCAGCAAGCTGACGTATATGGGTGCCATCGGTCTGACGGCGCTTTCGGGCGTCGCCGCAACGCCGGCTTTTGCCGCCGGCACAACCGCAGGCACCACGATCACCAATACCGCCACCGTCGACTATCAGGTCGGCGGCGTCGCACAGGGCCAGCAGTCGGCCTCGAACAATTTTACCGTCGACCGCAAGATCAATCTGCTGGTCGAGGAAGTCGGCACCGTCACAACCAACGTCGTGCCCGGACAGGCCAATGCCGTCACGACTTTCCAACTGACCAACAGCGCGAACGAGACGCTCGATTTCGCGCTCGCGGCAACACAAATCAGCGGCGGCACCGCCGCGCACGGGGGGACCGACAGTTTCAACGTCAACAATGTCCGCATCTATCGCGACAACACGGCGTCGGGCACGGTCGGCAGCTGGGATGCGGGCGACACGCTGATCGCCGGCTATATCGACGAACTCGTCGTCGATACCGCGATCCGGCTGTTCGTCGTTGCCGATATTCCGGCGGCGCTCGCCAACAATGCCGTCGCCGGCGTGACGCTGCGTGCCACGGCGCGCGAAGGCGGGCTGGCCGGCACCCAAGGGGCAGCGATCACCGAAACCACCGGCGCGAACACCGCCGGAAAGGATACCGTATTCGCCGACATCACGCCCGGCGTGGCGGGTGATGCCGCGCGCGACGGATCGCACAGCGACAATGACGACTATACGGTGCAGACGGCGACACTGGCGGTTACCAAGACCAGCCGTGTCATCTCGGACCCGGTCAACAGCACCACGAATCCGAAGCTGATCCCGGGTGCCGTCGTCGAATATTGCATCGCCGTCGCCAACAGCGGCAGCGCCGACGCGACATCGGTCCTGATCAACGACCCCGTTCCGGGCCAGCTGACGTTCAATGCGGGGACGATCCTGCTGAACGGGACGGTCACCGCCGGCACCTGCAACGCGGATGGGGTGGCGGGCGGCAGCTATGCCGCGCCGAACGTGTCGGGAACCATCGCCACCGTGGCGGCGGGCGCGACGCGCACGCTCGTCTTCCGCGCGACCGTCAACTGATCGGGTAACGGACGGGGCAGCGGGGTTCCGGCCAGCGCCGGCCTTGCTGCCGCTTTCGGGGCTTGCATGGCAATCCGCGCGAAATTGTCCGGCCTTGTGACCGCTCTGGTCGCGGCAGCGCTGCTGCCCGCGATGCCCGCGGCGCGTGCGCAGGTGATCACGAATACGGCTTCGGCGCAGTGGACGCAGGACGGGCAGCCCGGTCAGGCGCTGTCGAACCGCGTCGACGTGACGGTGACCGCACGCGCGCCCGAACCGCCGACGATCGCCACCTATCGGCTGACGAGCGGCAGCGGCGACAAGTCGGTGCCGCTGGCGCCGACCCAATGCACGCGCGCCGCCGCGCGCGGCGCCACCAGCACGATCGGCCTTGGCGGCGTCTATGCGGGAATTTCGACTGCCCCTGCATCGCTGCAAAGCACCGGCAATTTCCGCGCCGGCGAAGTGCTGGTCGTCGGGGTCACGCTCGCATCGGCCAATGCCGATCCGCAGGCGCGTGACACCCTGCCCGTTGTCCTCGAACTCGAGAATGGCGACCGCGAAGAAATCATCCTGACCGAGACCGCCAACAGCAGCGGTGAATTCGTAGGCATCATCAACACAATCAGTGTCCCGCCCGCGGTAGTTCAGGGCGATTGCCGCCTGTCGGTCGATCCCGGCGCCCCGCTGTCGCTGCGCGTCGCCGATCAGGCGAACGCCAGCCTCGTCGCGCTCGCGACGATCAATTTCCTTGTCGATCCGTTCGGTATCGTCTTCGACAGCGGCGATGGAGCGCCCGTCCCCGGCAGCCGCGTGACGATCGTCGACGCGGCGACCGGTCAGCCCGCACAGGTCTTCGGCGACGACGGCGTCTCGGCCTATCCGTCGAGTGTGGTCACGGGGCAGAGCGTCACCGACGCCGGCGGCACCGTCTATGATTTCCCGCCGGGCGACTATCGCTTTCCCTTTGTCGCGCCGGGCACCTATCGGCTGATCGTCGCGCCCCCCGCACCCTATAGCGCGCCATCGGCTTCGAGCCCCGCCGCCCTCGCCGGCCTGCGCCGCCCCGACGACGGTCAGCCCTTCGAGATCACCGGCGCGAGCTATGGCGCCCCGTTCACACTGAGCAGCCCTGCACCCGTCCGCGTCGACATTCCGGTCGACCAGCCGGGCCTGCCGCTGATCCTTCGCAAGACGACCTCGACGCAGGTCGCGGTGCCCGGCGACGTGATCCAGTATCGCATCGAGGTCGCGAACCGCGACGCGCGCCGCAGCACCGGCGCGGTGACGGTGCGCGACATACTGCCCGCCGGCATGCGCCTGCGCGCCGATACGGTGCGTGTCGACGGCGCGCGCGTCGGTGCGGTGATCCAGCCCGATGGCCGCGAATTCGCCGTCACCCTGCCAGGCATCGCCGCTTCGCGCTCGGCGCTGCTCACCTATCTCGCCGAAGTCATCGTGTCGGCGCAGCCGGGCAATGCGCTCAACCGCGCGACCGCGACCGATAATCGCGGCACGCAGAGCAATATCGCCGAGGCGACAATCGCGATCAAACGCGACCAGCTCGGCGACCGGATGACGATCATCGGCCGCATCACCGACGGCGGCTGTGCTGTCGATCCCGGCAAGGCCGACGGCATCATGGGCGTCCGCGTGATGCTGCAGGACGGCAGCTACACCGTCACCGACGCGGATGGCCGCTATCATTTCGAGGGCGTGCGCCCCGGCCTGCACGTCGTGCAGATCGATCCCTCGACGCTGCCGCTCGATCGCGAGGCGATCGACTGCGCACGCTCGACGCAGAGCGCGGGCAGCGCGATCTCGCGTTTCGTCGAGGGCCGCGGCGGTGCGCTCAAACGCGCCGACTTCCGCGCTATCGCCGGCACGCCGCGCGCCGCGCCGAACAAGGTAGCAATCGAAGCGCCCAAGATACTCAGCGACCCCGAAGCCGCGGGCGCCAATCGCGACTGGCTCGCGGGTCAGACGCCCGGCATCGGCTGGCTCTTTCCCGACGCCGGCCATAACCCGCGCGCCAAGGCGATCCGCGCCGCGATCAAGCACGCGCCGGGGCAGAAAGTGTCGCTCCGTGTCAACGGCAAGCCCGCCGAGGCGCTGACCTTCGAGGGCGTCAGCAAATCGGCCGACGGCAGCGTCGCGGTCAGCCTGTGGCGCGGCCTCGAAATCCGCGAGGGCGAAAACCGTCTCGTCGCCGAGGTCAAAGACGAGAACGGCACGACGATCGAAACACTCGAACGCAGCGTCCATTATTCGATCACCCCGATGCGCGCGTTGCTGATCCGCGAAAAGTCGGTGCTGGTCGCCGACGGCGTGACGCGCCCGGTGATCGCGGTGCGCCTGACCGACCGCGACGGCAAGCCGGTCCGCGCCGGCCTGACGGGCGATTTCAGCGTCCCCGCGCCCTACTATCCCGCGGTCGAGGCCGACGCGCAGCAGGCGCGCCAGCTAGCGGGCCTCGAACGCGCGCAGCCGGTGTGGAAGATCGATGGCGACGACGGTATCGCTTACATCGAACTCGAGCCGACAACCGCGTCGGGAACGCTTTCGATCGATTTCACCTTCCGCGACGACAAGGTGACGCGCAAGCAGACAATCGAAACCTGGCTCGACCCGGGCGATCGCCCGTGGACCGTCGTCGGCTTTGCAGCGGGCACGCTCGGCTACAACACGCTCGGCGACCGCATGGAGCCGGTGGCGGAGGCGCTCGACGATCTCAACGCCGACGCGCGCCTTGCGCTCTATGCCAAGGGCCGCGTCCTCGGCAAATGGCTGATGACGCTCGCCTATGACAGCGACAAGGACAAGGACGATGCACGCTTCGGCGGCGTGATCGACCCGCGCGCCTATTACACCATCTACGCCGACCGCAACGAGACGCGCTACGACGCGGCGTCGGTGCGCAAGCTCTATCTTCGCCTCGAGCGCCCGCAATTCTATGCGATGTTCGGCGATATAGAGACCGGAATCTCGGAACCCGAACTCGCCCGCTACCAGCGCGCGCTGAACGGCGGCAAGGCCGAGTATCGCGGCCGCAACATCGCCGCGACCGCCTTCGTCGCCGACACGCCTTACCGTTTCCGCCGCGACGAGATCCAGGGTAATGGCCTGACCGGCCCGTACCAGCTCGGCGCCAAGGATATCCTGCCGAACAGCGAGCGGATCGTCATCGAAACGCGCGACCGGCTGCACGGCGAGCGCATCGTCGACAGTGTCAGCCTGTCGCGCCACGTCGATTACGACATCGATTATCTGTCGGGCACGGTCCGCTTCCGCGAGCCGGTGCTCAGCCGCTCGCCCGCCCTCGATCCGCAATTCGTCGTCGCCGAATATGAGGTCGATGGCGTCGGCCAGCGCGTGCTGAACGCCGGCGGCCGTGTCAGTTATCA
>CBJKNR010000213.1:0-6582 GCA_966417555.1 uncultured Sphingopyxis sp. | reverse complement strand
GTTTCGAGATCAGGAAAGTCGGCTCGACCCGCCCGCCGGTGAGCAGCCTTTCGGAAAAGGCCGTGATGAAGATCGATGGCACCGGCGCGATCGCCAATATATCCTGCACCGCGTCGATCCCCGACGATCCGTCGGCAAGCTGGATATCGGCGAGGACGAGGCCCGCATCGGTCTCCTCGAAGGCCGTGATTGCATCCTCGTGCGTTGTGGCGATGCCCGCGACGCGGTGGCCGAGATCGCGCACGATCTGCTCAAGTTCCATCGCGATCAGCGGTTCGTCCTCGATGATCAGCACCGAGGTGCGCGATTCGCGGTCGAGCTCGCCGACCGCATCGGCCAGCAGCGTTTCGACGGTCGCCGTGTCGATGCCGGTGATCAGCCCGGTTTCCTCGACCGAAAAGCCTTCGAGCGCGGTGAGCAGCAGGATTTGCCGGCCGAGCGGCGTGATCCGGGCGAGGCGCCGGTGCGCCGCGCGGATGAGCGGGTGCTCGCCTTCGTCGGCGTCCTCGCCTTCGTCGATATAGGCGCTTTCCCAGATGCGGTGGAAATTGCGGTAAAGATCGATGCGCGTGCCGTCGCCGCTGTGGAATTCGCCGGGCGCCGCGACGATGACTTCGAGCGTCGTATGCACGAAATTGTCGCCATGCTGCTGGCTGCCCGTCAGCGCGCGCGCGTAGCGGCGCAGCAGGGGCAGGTGGCCGCGAAGTTCCTCACCCAATGTCATCAAAATTGCTCCCACTAGGTTCAGTCATACGCGTTCCGCGGGGGTCGGTTCCCCGCTGCGCGCGGGAAGGGTGCAACTTGTCGCCTGTCAATGCGTAGAGTCAGCCGGGACGCGATGCAGGCCATGGGTAAGCAATCGGAATTGCGCCACTTTCCTAGTTCTCATGGCCAGGATGCTTTTGTAGGGACCATTTTCATGGCAGAGCGGCCCCTTGGGGACATCAGCGATGCAACGCCGATCGCATCGAGGGAAGGCGAGGGACGGGACTTGGCACAGGGGGGCGATCAGGCGGAGGGCGATCAAGGCGCTGCGCAGGACGAACGGCGGCGGCTCGACACGCTTCGCGAATATCGCATCATGGACACGGCGCCCGAACCGGCCTTTGACCGGATAACGCGCATGGTCGCCGACCTGTTCGATGTCCCGATCGCGCTGATTTCGCTCGTCGACGATCGCCGTCAATGGTTCAAATCGGCGCACGGTATCGAGACGCCCGAAACGCCGCGCGAATATAGTTTCTGCCCCTATGTGATTGCCGAAAACGCGCCGGTGGTGGTTACCGACGCGCTGGCAGATCCGCGCTCTCGCGACAATCCGCTGGTTACGGGCGCTTCAGGTTTTCGCTTCTACGCCGGGGTGCCGCTGCGCGCCTATAACGGCGCGGTGCTGGGAAGCCTGTGCGTCATCGACCGTAGCGAGCGCGCAGCCTTGAGCGATGCCGAGCTGGCACGGCTCGAGGATTTCGCCGGCATCATCATGGCCGAGGCCGATCTGCGCCGGATCGGTGCCGAACGCGACGAGGCGCGCCGGACGCTCGAGCGGGCGCTGGATTTTTCGGGGATCGCGACCTGGCAATATGACCCGCAAACCGACCGGCTGAGCACGCAGGGCGCCGGCGCCGAACTCTGGGGCTCGGGTTTCGAGGCGGTGCTGGCGACCGGGAGCGGCTTTTTCGACCTCGTCCACCCCGACGACCGTGCGGCGCTCCGTGCGCAGCTCGAAGAGGTGGTTGCGAACGGCACGCCCTATGCGGCCGAATATCGGGTCGTGAATCCCGAAAGGGGCGTGCGCTGGAATGCCGTGCGCGGCGATTGGGACGTACGGTGGGACCATGTGATGCTGACGGGGGTCAGCATCGACATCACCGAGCAGAAGAGCCGGCAGGAAAATGCCAATCTCCTGATGCGCGAGCTGCATCACCGGATGCGCAACCTGTTCGCCACGGTCAGCGCGATCATCTCGCTGACGCGCCACGCGGCGCGCGATGTCGACGATTATGTCGAACGGATCAGCAGCCGGCTCGACGCGCTGAACCGGGCGCAGAATGTCCTGCTCGGGTCCAATTTCATGACCGGGTCGATGCACGCGCTGATGCGCGAGGTCGAGGCGAGTTTTCCGCGCATCCGTTGGTCGGGGCCCGATCTGCTGCTCCCCGAAAATGCGCTCGTCGCAATGGCGCTGCTGTTCAACGAACTCGCGACCAATGCCGTCAAGCATGGCGCGCTCACCGGCGAGAACGGCCGGGTCGAGGTGAGCTGGGCGCAGGAGACCGAGCGAACGGACGACCGCATGTTCCGGCTGACCTGGTCGGAAAGCGGGGGCGACCGCGAGGTGGTCGCGCCCGATCGCACCAGCTTCGGGACGCTGCTGATGGAGCGCAGCGTCAGGAACAATCTTGGCGGTACGATCGAGCGACGCTGGGAACCGGACGGCCTGATCGTCGAGATCGCGCTGCCCGCCCGGTGGCGCGACGCCTGAACGCGACGGGCTGACCGGGAATATTTGTTCCTTATATGTTCCTGTGCTAGCCATGCGGCATGCCCGCCAGACCGATTCCCGAAAAGCCGGCCGTTCTTGTCGACGCGGCGAAATATGACGCGTCCTGCATCGCGCAGGCGCGGGTGGAACGCATGCGGCAGGCGGCCGTTACCCTTGCGAACCCTCTGGCCGACAAATGGCGGATGCGCGTGCACGACGAACTGGCTCTCGATGACGATGTGAAGACGCTGGGTGACCTCGCGTGCGCGGTCGATCGCTGCATGCGCTGCCCGCTCTATCGCAACGCGACGCAGGGCGTGGCGGGCGAGGGGCCGAAGACGGCAAGGATCATGCTCGTCGGCGAGCAGCCGGGCGATCAGGAGGATTTGCAGGGGCGCCCCTTTGTCGGCCCGGCGGGCCAGCTACTGAATGAGGCGCTCGACGAAGCGGGGCTCGACCGGCGGCGGCTGTTCCTCACCAACGCGGTCAAGCATTTCAAGTTCGAACCGCGCGGCAAGCGCCGCCTCCACCAGAATCCGACGACTGCCGAAATCGACATCTGCCGCTGGTGGCTCGACAGGGAGCGCGCGTTCGTCCAGCCCGACCTGATTGTCACCTTGGGTGCGAGCGCGCTGCGCGGGGTGACGGGGAAGAGCGTCAGTATCAAGTCGATGCGTGGTGCGGCGCATGAACTGGAGGGGGGCTCGAAATTGATCGCGACGATTCACCCATCTTTCCTGCTCCGTATGCCCGATCGCGGGCGCGCCGCGAAGGAGCGCGCGATGTTCGTCGCCGATCTGGTCCGTGCGCGGAAGCTCTCCGCCTGATGGTGAAAGCCAGGTCCTGGATTGAACCGCACCCGGGCGGCATCTATGTGAAGCTCGCCGACCTGTGGATCGACCCGTCGCGCCCCGTCGAACGCGCCGCGGTGACGCACGGTCATGCCGACCATGCGCGCAGCGGGCATGGATCGGTGTATGCGACACCCGAGACACTCGCGATCATGGCGCTGCGCTATGGCGTCGATGCCGAGGCAAGCCACAATCAGGCGTTCGTCTATGGCGACGGGTTCGAACGCGGCGGGGTGCGCTTCAGCTTTCATCCGGCGGGGCATGTGCTCGGCAGCGCACAGATATTGATGGAATATGCGGGCGAGCGGATCGTCGTCACCGGCGATTACAAGCGCCGCGCCGACCCGACCTGTGCACCGTTCGAGGTCGTTCCGTGCGACATCTTCGTCACCGAGGCGACCTTCGGCCTGCCGGTGTTCCGTCACCCGCCGACGGGCGACGAAATCGCGAAGCTGATCGGCGCGGTGCGCGCCGAACCCGACCGTTCGGTGCTCGTCGGCGCCTATGCGCTGGGCAAGGCGCAGCGCGTGATCGCCGAGCTGCGCGCGGCGGGGTGGGGCGCGCCCGTCTATATCCACGGGGCGCTCGAGAAGATGTGCCAGCTTTATGCGGCCCACGGTGTCGATCTCGGCGAACTGAGGCTCGTGTCGGAAACCGGCAAGGCCGAGATGGCGGGGCAGATCATCCTCGCGCCGCCCTCGGCGCTGAACGATCGCTGGTCGCGGCGGCTGCCCGACCCGGTGACCGCGATGGCGTCGGGCTGGATGCGCGTCCGCCAGCGCGCGCGCCAGCGGATGGTCGAACTGCCGCTCGTCATCTCGGACCATGCCGACTGGGACGAACTCACCGCGACGATCGCGGAGGTGAACCCGAAGGAAAGCTGGATCACTCACGGCAGCGAGGACGGGCTGCTGCGCTGGTGCGAACTCACGCAGCGCAAGGCGCGCGCGCTGCACCTCGTCGGGCGCGATCTGGAGGAAGAGGCGTGAAGCGCTTCGCGGCTCTGATCGACCGGCTGATCTATACGCGCTCGCGCAATTCGAAGCTCGCGCTGATCGTCGATTACCTTCGCCACACCCCCGATCCCGATCGCGGCTGGGCGATCGCGGCGATGACCGAGAGCCTCGACTTCCCGGCGGTGAAGGCGGGGACGGTGCGCGCCTTGCTTGGAAGCCGGGTCGACGAGGAATTGTTCCGCCTGTCGCGGCATTTCGTCGGCGATACGGCGGAGACGGCGGCGCTGCTCTGGCCCGACGCGCCGGGAAAGAAGGTCGACCTCACCGTGTCGGAGGCGGTCGATGCGCTCGCTGCAACAAGCCGCAGCGATGCCCCGGCCGTCGTCGCGTCGCTGCTCGACCGGCTCGACGCCGACGGGCGTTATGCCTTGCTCAAGCTCGCGCTTGGCGGGATGCGAGTCGGCGTGTCCGCGCGGCTCGCAAAACAGGCGTTCGCCCAGGCATTCTGCGTCCCCATCGATGATGTCGAGGAGCTGTGGCACGCGATCCCGCCGCCCTATGCGCCGCTCTTCGCGTGGGGCGAGGGCAGGGCGCCGCGGCCTGACCTCAATGACGTCGCCTTCTTCCGTCCCTTCATGCTCGCGCATCCATTGGAAGAAGAGAGCATCGATCTTGCCGAATATGCCGCCGAGTGGAAATGGGACGGCATCCGTGTCCAGATCGTCCGCGGGGGCAGCGAGACGCGCATCTACAGCCGCGGCGGCGAAGAGATCAGCGGCGCCTTTCCCGAACTGGTCGCGGCCTTCGATCAGGAGGCGGTGATCGACGGCGAACTGCTCGTGCGCGGCGAGGTGCAGGGCGGGCCAGCAACACAAGGAGGGGCGGCGAGCTTCAATGCGCTCCAGCAGCGCCTTGGTCGCAAGGTCGTGTCGAAAAAAATGCTCGCCGACTATCCGGCGTTCGTGCGGGTGTACGACCTGCTCGCCGTCGACGGCAACGATTTGCGCGGCCTGCCATGGACCGAGCGGCGGCGGCAGCTCGAGGCATTTGTGCCGCGGCTTGCCAGCAGCCATTTCGACCTGTCGCAAGTGATCGACGCGCGCGATTTTGACGACCTCGCCGAGCGCCGCGCCGGCGCGCGCGACGCGGCGATCGAGGGCGTGATGCTCAAGCGCCGCGATGCGCCCTATGTGGCGGGGCGGCGCGCGGGGCTCTGGTACAAATGGAAGCGCGACCCGCTCGTCGCCGACTGCGTGATGATGTATGCGCAGCGCGGCAACGGCCGCCGCGCGAGCTTCTATTCGGACTATACCTTCGGCTGCTGGACCGACGACGGGGAGCTGCTGCCGGTCGGAAAAGCCTATTCGGGCTTCACCGACGAGGAATTGAGGTGGCTCGACAAATTTGTGCGCGATCATACTGTCGACCGCTTCGGCCCGGTGCGCGAGGTCGAAAAATCGCTCGTGCTCGAAGTCGCATTCGATTCGATCCACAGCAGCAAGCGCCACAAGTCGGGGCTCGCGATGCGCTTTCCGCGCATATCGCGCATCCGCCGCGACAAGCCCGCCGAGGAAGCCGACCGGATCGCGACGCTGCGGGGAATGGTGACCTAGGTTCATACGTCATTGCGAGGAGCGTAGCGACGAAGCAATCTCCAGCTATCGGCATAGCACGGCCGATGGCTGGAGATTGCTTCGCTCCGCTCGCAATGACGCGCTTGGAGGAAGAAATTTCCCCGTCACAGGGTTGCAACCAGCGGCCCCGATACCGAGTTAAAGGCCGCGAAGACCTTATAACAAAATGGAGACTGCCATGACGATCGCCCATCCTCCTCTCCCCTACGCGCAGGACGCGCTCGAGCCGCACATCTCGGCCGACACGCTGGCGACGCACCATGGCAAGCACCACAAGGCCTATGTCGACAAGACGAACGCCGCGATCGAGGGCACCGACCTCGCTTCGAAGCATCTCGAGGAAATCGTCCACCACGCCGAAGGTTCGGGTAACAAGGGCCTGTTCAACAACGCCGCGCAGGCGTGGAACCACGCTTTCTATTGGGAAAGCCTGAGCCCGTCGAAGACCGCGCCCGCCGGCGACCTGCTCGCGGCGATCGAGCGTGATTTCGGTTCGCTCGATGATCTGAAAAAGAAGCTCAAGGAAACCGCGGTCAACCATTTCGCGTCGGGCTGGGCGTGGCTCGTCTCGCGCGACGGCACGCTGTCGGTCACCGACACGCACGACGCGGGCACCGAGCTGACCGCGGGCATCAAGCCGCTGCTCGTGATCGACGTGT
>CBJKNR010000212.1:0-6617 GCA_966417555.1 uncultured Sphingopyxis sp. | reverse complement strand
AGGTCGGCAAGGAAGGCGTGATCACCGTCGAGGAAGCCAAGGGCCTCGAGTTCGAACTCGACGTCGTCGAAGGCATGCAGTTCGACCGCGGCTACCTGAGCCCCTATTTCATCACCAACCCGGAAAAGATGATCGTCGAACTCGCCGATCCGTACATCCTGATCGTCGAAAAGAAGCTGTCGAACCTCCAGTCGATGCTGCCGATCCTCGAAGCGGTGGTGCAGTCGGGCCGTCCGCTCCTCATCATCGCCGAGGACATCGAAGGCGAAGCGCTCGCGACCCTCGTCGTCAACCGTCTGCGCGGCGGCCTCAAGGTCGCGGCCGTCAAGGCGCCGGGCTTCGGCGATCGCCGCAAGGCGATGCTGCAGGACATCGCGATCCTGACCGCCGGTGAAATGATCAGCGAAGACCTCGGCATCAAGCTCGAATCGGTCACGCTGAACATGCTCGGCCAGGCGAAGCGCGTCACGATCGACAAGGACAACACCACCATCGTCGATGGTGCTGGCGACCATGACGCGATCAAGGGCCGCGTCGAACAGATCCGTGCGCAGATCGAAACCACGACCAGCGACTATGACCGTGAAAAGCTGCAGGAACGTCTGGCGAAGCTCGCCGGCGGTGTTGCGGTGATCAAGGTCGGCGGCGCGACCGAAGTCGAGGTGAAGGAACGCAAGGACCGCGTCGACGACGCGCTGCACGCGACCCGCGCGGCCGTCGAGGAAGGCATCGTCCCCGGCGGCGGTACGGCTCTGCTGTATGCGACCAAGGCTCTCGACGGCCTGAAGGGCGCCAACGACGACCAGACCCGCGGCATCGACATCGTCCGCAAGGCGATCGAAGCGCCGCTGCGCCAGATCGCGGCCAACGCCGGCCACGACGGTGCGGTTGTCGCCGGCAACCTGCTGCGCGAAAACAACCAGGATCAGGGCTTCAACGCTGCCACCGACGTCTATGAAAATCTGAAGGCCGCCGGCGTCATCGACCCAACCAAGGTCGTGCGCACCGCGCTTCAGGACGCCGCGTCGGTGTCGGGCCTGCTGATCACCACCGAAGCTGCGGTCAGCGAGCTGCCGGAAGACAAGCCGGCGATGCCGATGGGCGGCGGCGGCATGGGCGGCATGGGCGGCATGGACTTCTAAGTCCGACCGTTCGGCGCTCAGCCAACGAGAAACGGGGCCGGAGGAGCGATCCTCCGGCCCTTTTTCCTTGCGCTTTCCTGTCCTCGTCACCCCGGACTTGATCGGCAATTATCCCCTGGACATCCGTAGACACGCCCCTCACTCCGTCATTGCTTCGCTTCGCTCGCAATGACGAGATTACGGATGCGAACGGGAAAACCGCCGATCAAGTCCGGCATGACGAAAATAGAGTAGCGAAAATAGGCGAGGCTGGACATTGCCAGTTCAGACGATGC
Source organism: uncultured Sphingopyxis sp. (assembly GCA_966417555.1). Classification (GTDB taxonomy): domain Bacteria; phylum Pseudomonadota; class Alphaproteobacteria; order Sphingomonadales; family Sphingomonadaceae; genus Sphingopyxis. The sequence continues at coordinate 5,200 of CBJKNR010000212.1, read as the reverse complement.
GGCATAGCTAGGGCGGCGATGATGTTCGCCCTTGCCCTCGCCATGCTCGCCGCCCCGCCGGTTGCATCGACGCCTGCACCACCGCCGGTCGAACGCTGTGGCTACCGCATCGTCCAGACCTTCCCGCACGACACCTCCTCCTTCACGCAGGGTCTCTTCTGGCACGACGGCCATCTGTACGAGGGCACCGGCCAATATGGGCAATCGCGCGTCGCCCGCCTCGACCTCGAGACGGGAAAGGCGGTCGCCGAGACGAAGCTGCCCGCCAACCAGTTCGGCGAGGGGATCACGCGCTGGGGCGACCAGATCGTCGGCGTCACCTGGCAGGGCGGCGCCGGCCACCGTTGGTCGATCAGCGATCTCGAACCCCTCGGCACCTTCAAATATGACGGCGAAGGCTGGGGGCTGACGATGGTCGGCGACAGCCTCGTGCTGAGCGATGGCACGCCGGCGCTGCGCTTCTTCGACCCTGCGACGATGCAGGAGCAGAAGCGCGTCACGGTACGCTTCGCGGGCCGCCCGCTCGCGATGCTCAACGAGCTCGAGACGATCGACGGACAGGTGTGGGCCAATGTCTGGATGACCGACTTCATCGTCCGCATCGATCCCGCGACCGGCGATGTCGTCTCGCTCGTCGACCTGTCGGGCCTCAAAGCCGATGCCGGCGCCAGCGGCACCGACAGCGTGCTCAACGGCATTGCATGGGACGCAAATAAAAAGCGGCTGTTCGTGACGGGCAAGAACTGGCCCAAGCTCTACGAGATCGCGCTCGCCGACTGCCGCTAGGCACGCAGCGCCGCCTCCATCCGCGCCGCCGCAGCATCATAGACGCGCGCTTTCAGCCCCGTGGTCACCGCTTCGGGCGCGCGGTCGGGATGGCCGCCGGCGAAGGGTGGGGCGGGGTCATATTCGATCGCGAGCTGGATTGCCTGCGCAACCGCGTCGCCCTTCAGCCGCGCGATCAGCGTCAGCGCGAAATCGAGCCCCGAGGTCACGCCGCCGCTGGTCACGACATTGCCGTCCTCGACGACGCGGGCGTTCCGGTGGCTGGCGCCCACAAGCGGCAGGAGGTGCGTATAGCCCCAGTGCGTCGTCGCGTGCCTGCCGTCGAGCAGCCCGGCACGGCCGAGCAGGAAGGCGCCGGTGCAAATGCTCGTCACCCACTGCGCGCCCGCTGCCTGACGGATGATGAAGTCGATCGTCGCTCTGTGGTTCAGCGCGTCGGTCACGCCATGCCCGCCGGGAACGCAGAGGATGTTGGCCTGCGGAGCCGATGCGAAATCATGCGTCGGCAGAATCGAAAAGCCGCTGTCGGTCGCGATCGGGTCGAGGCTGGCAGCGGCGCCCGCGAGCACCGCCCCGGGCATCCGGCAAAGCGCCTGCGCAGGCGCGGTGAAGTCTAGCTGTGTGATGCCTGGAAAGAGCAGGAAAACGATGGTCGTGATGTCGGTCATGCGGATGTCCTTGCGTCAGCGGTGGATCACCCAGGCGCGCGGCTCGCATCGATCGGCGGATCGGCCCCGCTTCCCGATGGGACTCCATCTTCAGCGCCAGTTGCGGGACGGCGGCAATGTAACCCTGTCGGCCGGGCGAGGGAAGGCTATTCGGCGGCTTCCTTCGTTGCGGCCTTTTCGCCTGCTGCGGGGGTGCCGTCACGGCTTTCGAGCATGGCAGCCGCATCGTCGAGTGCTTTTGCCTCGCTGACCGTCACGCCGCCCGGGCCGGGTTCGTTATCGGTGCGGCTGCATCCTGCCGCAAGCAAGCCCAGCACGGCCGCCGCGGGCCAGAGGTTTCGCATCATCTGCTCCGATGAAAAAGGGGCTCCACCCGGCGGATGGAGCCCCCTGATAACAGCCCGAAGGCGTGCCGACGACTTACTTCTTGTCGTTGGCTTCGGCCTTCTTGGTTTCTTCGGCGATCTTTTCGCCGGCCTTGTCGGCAGCTTCGCCAGCGGCCTTCACCGTGCCTTCGACGGCGTTGCCGGCGTCCTTGGCGGCATCGGCGGTCGCATCGGCGGCTTCGCCAGCGGCAGCAGCGGTCGCGTCGGCGGCTTCGGCAGCACCTTCGGCAACCGCATCGCCCGCGGCGGCGGCGTCATCCGCGGCCGAGGTGGCGGTTTCCGAAGCGGCGTCCTGCGTCTTTTCCGAGCAGGCGGCGAGGCTGAAGGCCGCGGCGGCCATCGAGGCGAGGATGATCTTGCGCATGGGTATTCCTTTCGAATGCAATGACCGGGCGACCGGTCATGCGCTGGAGAGTTAACGGTGGATCAGGCGCTTGGCAACCACGCCGATTGATACCTGTCCCAAAAGGAAAGGGGCCGCCGGCGAACCGGTGACCCCTTCCTGTTTCTTCGGGCCGAAAGGCCTGAAAAGAAGCTTACTTCTTGGCTTCTTCCAGCGCGCCCTTGGCGGCGTCGGCAGCTTCCTTGGCAGCGCCGGCAGCTTCGGTCGCCTTGTCGGCGGCAGTGGCGGCGGCATCGGCGCCCGCGTCGGCAGCAGCGGCGCCAGCGGCGTCGGCAGCGGCACCGGCTTCGCCAGCGGCAGCAGCGGTCGCGTCAGCGGCACCGGTGGCCGCTTCCATCGCGCCGTCAGCCGCGCCTTCGACGGTCGCAGCGGCGTCTTCGGTTGCGGCAGCCGTGTCGTCGGCGGCCTTTTCGGCGCAGGCAGCGAGGCCCATCGAGGCGGCGAGGACGAGCGACAGAGTGATCGATTTCTTCATACGGGAATACCCCTCTCGGTTTGAACAGATCGACCGGCACAGGAACTGATCGATCCCGAAATTTGCCAATCGCGGGCAGAATTACCGTCTCGCCAAATGAGGTGCAACGACCTTCTCCTTTTTTTGCCCCGCCTTTGGTCGCAATTCGCCCGAGGCCGGATTGCGTACGGCAGAAATTGCGGCGCCGCGCTCGGTTGACCAGATATAAAGAAAGCTTTATATGTGACCCTGTGAGCGAACTGATCGACATTTTCCGTGCCCTCGCGGATCCGACCCGCCTGCGAGTCGTCGCGCTTTTGCGCGAAATGGAGCTCGCGATCGGCGAATTGGCGGCCGTGCTCGACCAGAGCCAGCCCCGCGTTTCGCGTCACGTTCGCATTCTTGTCGAGGCCGGCATTGTCGAGCGGCGGCGCGAAGGAAGCTGGGTTTTCCTGCGCATCGCCGCCGAAGGGCCAGTGGGCGAAATCATCGGGCAGGCCGAAAAATGGCCTTTCTCGGCGCGCGAGACGCGCGTTGTCGCGCACGATGCGCGGCGGCTGGCGGCCGTGCGCGACGAACGCGCCGCTGCGGCCGAACGCTATTTCGCCGAGCATGCCGCCGAATGGGACGCGATCCGGTCGCGCCATGTTGCCGAAAGCGAGGTCGAGGCGGCGATGCTCGCGATGATGCACAATCGCCGGCTCGGCCACCTGCTCGATGTCGGTACCGGAACCGGACGGATGGCCGAAATTTTCGCACCGACCGCGCGCCGCATCACCGCGCTCGATCGCAGCCCCGAAATGTTGCGGATCGCGCGCACCAAACTTGCGGGGCAGGCGGTGCCGGTCGATTTGCTGCAAGGCGATTTTCTGAACCTGCCGGTCGCTGATGCCAGCATCGACAGCATCGTTATCCACCAAGCGCTGCACTTCGCGCACGAACCCGATCGCGTCATCGCCGAGGCGGGCCGCGTCCTGCGCGGCGGGGGCCATTTGCTTGTCGTCGATTTTGCGCCGCACGAGGACGAGGAATTGCGCAGCCTTGCCGCGCACGCGCGCCTGGGCTTTTCGGACGCGCAAATTCGCGGCTGGTTCGCCTCGTCGGGGCTGCTGCTCGAAACCACACAGACGCTTGAGGGCGGGGAACTGGCCGTGAAACTATGGCTCGGCCGCCGCCGCAGCGACGAAGATCAACCCCCCGTCAGCGAAGGCGGGCAAAGTAAAAGGCTTGCGGCATGACGTCGAATTTGAACTCGCTGGCTGAGGCGCGCCGCGCCGCGGCGTCGCCGCTGTTCGCCAATCTCGAAGGCGACATCGGCGTCAGCTTCGAATTTTTCCCGCCCAAGACCGAGAAGATGGAAGCGCAATTGTGGGATACGTTCCGCACGCTGGAGCCGCTCGGCCCCAGCTTCGTGTCGGTGACCTATGGCGCCGGCGGGTCGACGCGTGAGCGCACCCATGCGACGGTCGCGCGCATCGCCGCCGAAAGCGCGGTGCCTCCCGCCGCGCATCTGACCTGCGTCGAGGCATCGCGTGCCGAGATCGACGAGGTCGCGCGGGCCTATTGGGAAGCGGGCGTGCGCCATATCGTCGCGCTGCGCGGCGATGTGCCGGGCGGTGCGCCCTATCGCGCGCATCCCGAGGGTTATGCCAATGCGATCGAACTGGTCGCCGGGCTCAAGGCGGTCGCGCCCTTCGATATTTCGGTCGCCGCCTATCCCGAAGTCCATCCCGACGCCGATTGCCCGCAATCGGACCTCGACAACCTCAAGCGCAAGCTCGACGCCGGCGCGACGCGCGCGATCACCCAATTCTTCTTTTCGCCCGACAGTTTCCTGCGCTTTCGCGATGCGGCGGCGGCGGCGGGCATCGACGCGCCGATCATTCCCGGCATCCTCCCCGTCTCGAACGTGTCGCAGACCCGCCGCATGGCCGACATGTGCGGCACCGCGATCCCGTCGTGGATGGTGTCGCTGTTCGAGGGTCTCGACGATCACCCCGCCGCGCGCCAGCTGGTGGCGGCGACGATCGCGGCCGAAATGTGCCGCCGCCTCTATGCGGGCGGTGTCCGCGACTTTCACTTCTACACATTGAACCGCGCCGAACTCAGCTATGCGATCTGCCATCTGCTGGGGCTGCGGCCGGTTTCGACGGCAAAGGACCAGGCAGCATGACGAATGCACGCGAAGCCCTGCAGGCGGCGGCGAAGGAACGCATCCTGCTCACCGACGGCGGCTGGGGCACCCAGATCCAGCTGCGCAAGCTCGCCGAAGCCGACTATGCCGGCACGCTCAGCCTTGGCCATGACCAGAAGGGCAACAATGATATCCTTGCGCTGACGCGCCCCGACGTCGTCACCGCGATCGGCGAAGCCTATCTCGCCGCCGGTTCGGATATCGTGTCGACCAATACGTTCAGTGCGAACCGGATCAGCCAGGCCGATTATGGCGCCGAGGCGCTCGTCGCCGACATCAACCGCGAAAGCGCGCGTCTCGGTCGCGAGA
>CBJKNR010000211.1:0-6639 GCA_966417555.1 uncultured Sphingopyxis sp. | reverse complement strand
CGCTGCGTCGCTGATGGTGCCCGCCGACGGCGCGCGCGTGCTGATGGTCGAAACCGGCGGCTGGGACACGCACAGCGGCCAGCGCGGCCGCCTTGCGGCGCAGCTGCGCGGGCTCGACCAGCTGATCGGCGCGCTCCGGACGGGGCTCGGCCCGGCGTGGAACGACACGCTCGTCATCGTGGCGACCGAATTCGGCCGCACGGTCGAGGTCAACGGCACCGGCGGCACCGATCATGGCACCGCCTCGACCGCGATGCTGCTCGGCGGCGGGCTGGAGGCGGGCGGCAAGGTGTCGGCCGACTGGCCGGGGCTCGGCGCCGCGGCGCGTTCCGAGGGCCGCGACCTCAAGCCGACGCGCAGCCTCGAAAGCGTGATCGCGGGCGCCGTCGCGCATCATTATGCGCTCGACCCGAAACGGGTGATGACGGCGCTTTATCCCGACGCCTAGGCGAGCACCGCCCAGGTCGGCGCGTGATCGCTCGCCTTTTCGCGTCCGCGATGATCCTTGTCGACGCCTGCATCGACCAGCCGGTCGGCGAGCGCGGGGCTCAAGAGCAGGTGATCGATGCGAAAGCCATGGTCCCGCTGCCAGCCGCCCGCCTGATAGTCCCAGAAGGTCCAGACGCCCCCCGCCGGATGGCGGCTGCGGATCGCGTCGGTCCAGCCGTCGCCGAGCATCCGGAACCACGCATCGCGCGATTCGGGCTGCATCAGTGCATCGGTCGACATCGCACGCGGATCCCACACATCGTCGTCGTGCGGGATGACGTTGTAGTCGCCGGTGAGCACGGTCGGAATCTCGGAGGCGAGCAGGAATTTCGCGCGCTCGCGCAGCCGCGCCATCCAGCGCAGCTTGTAATCGAATTTGGGCCCCGGCTGCGGATTGCCATTGGGGAGGTATATACAGCCGACGCGGATGCCGTGAACATCGGCCTCGAGATAGCGCGACTGCTCGTCCTCGGCCTCGCCTGCCAGCCCACGCTGCACCTCGACCGGCTGGATTCCCCTGGCGAGGATCGCGACCCCGTTGAAGCCTTTTTGCCCGTGATAGAGGAAGCCATAGCCCGCCGCCTCGATCTCCCTGGTCGGCATCGTCTCGTCGCTCGATTTCAGTTCCTGCAGGCAGGCGACATCGGGCTGCGTTTCCTCGAGCCATTCGACGAGGCGGGGCAGACGGGCCTTGATCCCGTTGATATTGAAGGTCGCGATTTTCATGGCCGCTTCTATGGCAGCAAGCTTGGAACGATCCCAGCCCCTTCGTCACCCTGAACTTGTTTGGCGACCATTCCTTGACATCGGTAATTTCTTCATTGCGAGCACAGCGAAGCAATCCAGAGTAGCGTAAACCGCTCTGGATTGCTTCGCTGCGCTCGCAATGACGAGGAGAGGAATGGCTTTAAATCGAGAAGCTCGATCCGCAACCGCAGCCCGAGGCGGCGTTGGGATTTTCGACCTTGAACGACGATCCGCCGAGCGAATCGACGAAATCGACGACGCAGCCGCGAACGAGGTCGATGCTGACCGGATCGACCACCAGCTTCACCCCGTCGGTTTCGGTCACGACGTCATCGGCGTCGATGCTTTCGGCGAGGCCGAAGCGATAGGTGAAGCCCGAACAGCCCCCGCCGTCGACCGCGAGACGCAGCGCGGCCTCGCTTTCACCCTTGCGGTCGGCGATCCAGCGGACGCGCGCTGCGGCGGCGGGCGACAGGGTGATATCGGAAATCTGCGTGGCCATGACCGCTAGATAGGGCGTCCCGTACAAATGAAAAGGGCGCCGCGACGGTTGATCCGCCTGGCGCCCCTCCTCTCCGACCTGTAAACTCGTCTTATTCGGGACCGCCCATCGCGACATTCTTGCCCGTGATCGCGGCGATCGCCATCTGGTCCGAACGGACGAAGGGCATCGGATTGACCGGCGCGCCCTCGATGCGGACTTCATAATGGAGGTGGTTGCCGGTCGAACGGCCGGTCGAACCGACATAGCCGAGGACGTCGCCCTTCTTCACCTGCTGCCCGGGGCGCACGATGTAGGAGGACATATGGCCGTAGCGCGTCTGGATCGCGTTGCCATGCTCGACCTCGACATAATTGCCATAGCCGCCGAGGCGCTGGGCGCGGCCGACGATACCGTCGGCGGTTGCGTAAATCGGGGTGCCGTGCGGCGCCGGAATGTCGATGCCGTTGTGGCGCGCGACCTTGCCGGTGACCGGGTGGACGCGCATGCCATAGGATGACGACAGCGACATCTGCTCGATCGGGCGGCGCGAAGGCACCGATACGCCGATCGAGGCGGTCAGGCCGGTGTCGAGGCGCTTCCACGCCTGGAAGATGGCGCGCGCTTCGCTGTCCTCGCCCGCAGCCGGAACGCCAGCGGTGAAGCTGTCGTCATCGGGTTCGTCGGGAACGACAACACCAGCATCGGCGCTGGTTTCGGCGGCGTGGACGGCCGGGGTGGCCAATCCGAAACATGCTGCCGCGCAGACGACCCAGACTTGGTGCAACTTCTGCGCCAGAAAAGTGTTAACCAAAACAACGACCCCGCATTTGCCATGTCGCCAAAGTCCGCAAAAGGGCCTTGGCGCCGGTTTTTCTAGGTTTGGATGATTGCTCATCCCCCGCGGAAGCCTGTGTGCTGTCCCAATCCTTACGAAGCAATAACGGCGTAGAATTCTTGCGTTAAACCGGCGTCGTGGCGCGCCGAGTCGTTGAATGGCGGCTTCAAACTGCCGCGAAAGCGCGATTTTACGAGGGCCTGCCACGTTTCGACGACGTTGAATCCCCTTTCGTCGCACTTTTGCCGGAACCAGACTGTGCCGGCGCTCACATGCCGGATTTCATCGTTGTAAATACGCGACAAAATCTTCGCCGACGCCTCATCGCCCGTCGCGCGGAAGCGTTCGACGGTTGACGGCGTGACGTCAAGGCCCCGCGCTTCGAGCACCATCGGTACGACCGCGAGCCGCGCGAGCACGTCGTCTGCGGTCGCCTGCGCCGATTCCCACAGCCCCGCGTGCGCCGGAAGGTCACCGTAAAAGCTGCCGAGCTGGCGAAGCCGCCGGTCGAGAAGCGCAAAATGCATCGCCTCGTCGGCGGCGACGCCGATCCAGTCGTCGACGAACGCGCGCGGAAACTCGCCGCCGAAACGCCCGACCAGATCGACCGCGAGGTCGATCGCAACAAACTCGATATGCGCCAGCGCATGAAGCAAGGCGATTCGGCCGCGCTCGGACCCGCCCTTGCCACGCTTCGGCATCCGGTTCGGCGCGAGCAGTTCGGGCCGCGCCGGCCAGGCCGGCTGGTCGGGCATCGACACATCGAAGCGGTGCGCGAGCCTGCCCTGCCGCCAGGCACGCGCCAGGCTGCGCGCCGCGCGGCGCTTGTCGTGCGGGTCTGCCGTCAGCAGGACCGTGCGTGCGGCTGCGCCGAGCGATTGCATCAAAGCGCCTTCGCGGCCTCCAGCACGGCGTCGGCATGGCCCTTAACGCGCACCTTGCGCCACTCCTTGGCGAGCTTGCCGTCGCGGTCGAACAGAAAGGTCGAGCGTTCGATCCCCATATAGGTGCGGCCGTAATTCTGCTTTTCGACCCAGGTACCGAACGCCTCGCACACCGCGCCATCCTCGTCCGAGGCAAGGCGGACGGTCAGGCCATATTTGTCGCGGAACTTGCAGAGTTTTGCCGGCGCGTCGCGCGACACGGCGAGCACCTGCGCATCCAGATGCGCGAATTCGGGGGCGAGGCGCGTGAAATCCTGCGCTTCGGTCGTGCAGCCCGGCGTGTCGGCCTTCGGATAGAAATAGACGACGAGCGGCGCGCCCTTCATCGCCGCAAGATCGATCGCGGCGCCGTCGGCGTCGAGAAGTCTGACGCCGGGAATGGCATCTCCGATTGCGAGGGTCACGGCTTTGTCTCCTGCTGCGCGGGGCGAATCGAGGCCCACCAGTTGGCGATCTCCTGCCGTGCAGCGTCGTGCGCGGCAAGTAGTTGCGGCCAGCCCGGTTCGCCGCACTGGCTGGCGACAAGCTGGCGCGCCGCGGCGGTCGGCGGTTCGCCCTCGGGGGCGGTGAGCCGCAGCATCACCAGCATGCGCGCGAGCAGACCGTGCGCGTCGCAGACCTCGGGCGGCGCAAGCCCCGCTGCCTTCAGGCACGCCAGCGCCGCGGCGATATTCGGGCCATGGCATTGGCCGCTCGCGAGCTGCGTGACCTGCATCGCGAATTCGAGGTCGACGAGCCCGCCCGGACCGCCCTTGATATCGAGCGGTCCCTGTGGCGGCTTGTGCGCAGCGATCTTGTCGCGCATTTCGGCCGCGTCGGCGGCGAGTTTCGCCGGGTCGCGCGGGACCGCCAGCAATTCGTCGATGATACGCTGCACCTCCGCCTTCGCGACGTTCGAGCCATAGACCGGCCGCGCGCGGAGCAGCGCCATATGCTCCCACGTCCACGCCTCCTCGCGCTGATAGCGTTCGAAGCTGTCGACCGTGACGACGAGCGGCCCCTGCGCGCCCTGCGGCCGGAGGCGCGTGTCGACATCGTAGAGCTTGCCCGCCGCGGTCGGTACCGACATCGCTGCGGTCACCCGCTGCGCGAGCCGGTTGTAATAGGTCGTCGCGCCAAGCGGCCGCGGTCCGTCGGATTCGGCAAGATGGTCGCCGGTGAAGAGGTAGATGAGGTCGAGGTCCGACGCGTGGGTCAGCGCCCTCCCCCCGAGCCGCCCGAGCGCGAGTACGACGAGTTCGCTGTCCGCGATGCGGCCATGCGCCGCGACGAACTCCGCCACCGTCGCATCCGTGAGCAGCTGCAGCGCGGCTTCGGCAAGCTCGGAATAGCCGCAAGCGATCGTCAGCGGGTCGTTCGCGCCCGCGATGAGCTGGACGCCATAGGCAAAGCGGCGTTCGCCGACGCGGTCGCGCACGCGGTCGAGCAATCTTTCATAATCGAGCCCGGCCAGTCCCGTCCGCCATTCGGCGAGCAGCTCGGCCTTGCCCGCGGGCGCTTCGAACGCGCGCTTGTCGATCAGCCCCTCGATCAGTTCGACGCGCGCGCCGAGCGCATCGGCCAGCGCCGGAGCGAGCGACAGCGTGCGCGTCGCGACCTTCGCGAGTTCGGGCTGCGCCGCGAGCAGGTGGAAGAAATTGATCGCGCTCGGAAGCCCGCTCACCAGCTTGTCGAAGCGCAGCAAGGTTGCATCGGGCCCGGGCGCCGCACCGAGCGCCCTCACCAGTTCGGGCAGCACTGTTTCGAGCGCCTGCTGCGCCGCGGGACTGCGCAGCGCGCGCTGCTTGCCGCCGCGCCATTCGGCAATCGTGCGCAGCGCCGCGCCGGGCGGATCGAAGCCCGCCGCCATCAATTGTCCGGCGAGTGCGCCCTCGTCACGCGGCAGACCCGCGGCGACCGCGCGCTCGGCGACGAGCCGGTCGTAACAACTGCCGACGTCGTTGACGACGGGCCCGAGCATCGCCAGCAACGCCCCACCATCGGCCTCGCCATCGAGCCGGGCGACGCAATCGAGCGCTGCCGCCTGCGTCGGCAGGCTGTGCGTCTGCTGGTCCTCGATCATCTGCAGGCGATGCTCGATCCGGCGCAGCGTTGCATAATGACCCGAGAGCCGGGTCGCGACATCGGCCTCGATCCGCCCTGCTGCGGCAAGCGCCGCGAGCGCATCGACCGTCGCGGGGACGCGCAGCGAGGGATCGCGCCCACCGTAGATGAGCTGGTGCACCTGCGCGAAAAATTCGATCTCGCGGATACCGCCGCGCCCGCGCTTCAAATCGAATCCGGGACCGAACGCCTGTCCCTGCGCAAAATGGTCGCGGATCCGGTCGCTCATCGCGCCGATTTCCTTGAGCTGCCGGAAATCGAGGCTGCGGCGCCAGATGAAGGGCTGGATCGCCGACAGGAATCGCTCGCCCAGCGCCCGGTCGCCCGCCGATGCGCGGCTCCGGATGAACGCCGCCTGTTCCCACGCCAGCGCTTCGGATTCATAGTAGGAGATCGCCGCGCTTTCGGGGAGCACGATCGGCGTCACCTCGGGATGCGGGCGGAGGCGCAGGTCGACGCGCAGGACATGGCCGTCGGCGGTGCGCGCTGACAATATTTCGACCATCCGCCGCACGATCCGCACCGCCGCCTCGCCCGCATCGTCGCGCGAGCGCCGGGGCAATATATCAGGATCGAAGATCAGGATCGGGTCGATGTCCGACGAGTAATTGAGTTCGTGACTGCCGAGTTTGCCCAGAGCGATGACGGCCAGCCCGCGGGGCTCTTCGCCCGGAACGCGCTCGGCAAAGGCGGCCGCAAGTGCCGCATCGCACGCCTGATCGGCAAAATCGGAAAGCAACCGCGTCGTCGCGGCGACATCATGTTCGCCCGACAGGTCGCCCAGCGCAAACAGCAGCGCCACACGTCCGCGCCATTGCCTGAGCGTACGCATGATGTCGTCGCCCGCCGGCGATGGGGCGACCGCCGCTAGCGCTGCGTCCGTGCCGTCGTTCAGATAGCGCGTCACATCGTCGGGATTGAGCTCGGCGAGCCGCGCGAGAAAGGGCGCGCGCGCCATGAGCCGGTCGAGCGCCGACTGGCGGCGGGGGGCGTCGGATGCGATCATTGACCGTTGCTATCGCCCGCTCCCATTTGGG
>CBJKNR010000210.1:0-6642 GCA_966417555.1 uncultured Sphingopyxis sp. | reverse complement strand
AAGCTCGAGGAGCTCGAGAAGCAGTGGCGCGAGCAGAATGAAGCGATCATGCGAGAATTTCCCCGCATCGACGATGTGAATGCGGCTCCGGCTTCATCCTCGGCACCGGCGCCTGGAGAGACGGAAGCTCCCCCTCCCGCGACCGACGCTGAGATCGACCGGGCCGCAGCGGCAAACCCGCCCGAAACGCACGCGATACCGCCGAAGGACGGCCCGTTGCCGTGACCGGGGAAAGTGTGACCGAAGACGAGGACGGCGCCGGCGGCAAGATGCCGCTGCTCGATCATCTGATCGAACTGCGCTCGCGGCTGCTGAAATCGCTCCTCGCGGTTGGCGTCGCTTTTGGCGTGTGCCTATATTATGCGAAGCCGATTTTCGGGATTCTCGTTCAGCCGCTCGTCCGTGCGGGGCAGGGCAAGCTGATCTATACGCAGCTGTTCGAGGCGTTTTTCGTCGAGATCAAGGTTGCGCTGTTCGCGGCAACGATGATCGCCTTTCCGGTGATCGCCAACCAGCTGTGGAAATTCGTCGCGCCGGGCCTTTTCAAACAGGAAAAGCGCGCGCTGTTGCCGTTCCTGATCGCGACGCCGGTGCTGTTCGCGATCGGTGCGAGCTTCGCCTATTTCATCACCATCCCGATCGCGCTCAAATTCCTGCTCGGATATCAGGGTAATGTCGGGGGTATTACACAGGAAGCGCTGCCCTCGGTCGGCAATTATCTGAGCTTTACGATGCAGTTCATCATGGCGTTCGGTATCGCCTTCCTGCTGCCGATCTTGCTGATGCTGATCGAGCGGGCAGGGCTGGTGACGCGCGAACAGCTGGTTTCGGCGCGCCGCTATATGATCGTCGCGGCCTTCGCGATCGCAGCGGTTTTTACGCCGCCCGACATCCTCAGCCAGCTGTTGCTCGCCGTGCCTCTGGTGTTCCTGTACGAAATGTCGCTGCTGGCGATCTGGTTCACCCAGCGCCGACGCAAAACAGGCGCCGAAGCGGCGCCTGTCGAGCCTCTCGAAGAGGCCTAGGGTAAGTTACTTCAAGATCAGTCGATGGCGTCGCTGCCCGCTTGGCCGACGGATTCAATATCCCGGCCCACACCCTTCACCGTATTGCAGCCAGCGACCAGAAAGCTGGCAAGCAGGGCAAGAAGGATAACGCGAACACTCGACATTGTTCACCTCATAAACATTGGACGCAAAATGGCCCGGCACGCTTCGAGGGGGGGGAGGGAATGCGGGCCGGGCCAATGTTGCTGAGCAGCGCTGCGGGGGGGCGATGACCGCTGCTCGACTGGAGAACGATCCATGCGCCCGATTGGTTCCCGAAAAAAAATCGCATTCATGAAATTTTTTCCGGAAATTTTTGAATCGCTTGGATTCCAGCAGCTTGCTGTCAGAGCGTGGTGAGCCCGCTGAGCACCGCGAGGCCGAGGAAGGCCAGAAACCCCATGGAATCGGTCGTCATGGTGACGAAAATCGAACTCGCGACCGCCGGATCCTGATCGAGCCTGTCGAGCAGCAGCGGGATCGCGACGCCGGCAACCCCCGCGACGAAGATGTTCACGATCATCGCTGCGGCGATGACGATGCCCAGCTGCGGATTGCCGAACCATAATGCGGTCGCGGTTCCAGCGATGAGCGCGATCGTCCCGCCGTTGAGCAGCGCGATTTTCATTTCGCGCCAGATCGCGCGCCAGCTGTTCGAATCGGTGAGCTGGTTCATCGCGAGTGCGCGGACGGTCACCGCGAGCGTTTGCGTCCCGGCATTGCCGCCGACACCCGCGACGATGGGCATCAGCGCCGCCAGGGCGACCATATGCTCGATCGCGCCGCCGAATATCCCGACGATCGACGATGCGACGAGCGCTGTGCCAAGGTTGGCGATCAGCCAGCGGACACGCGCGCTGTAGGTTTCGCGGATCGGCTCGTTGATGTCGCCGTCGCCCGCGCCCGACAGGCGGAGAATATCCTCGCCAGCCTCTTCCTGGATGATGTGGACGACATCGTCGACCGTGATCATGCCGACAAGGCGGCCGCTCTTGTCGACGACGGCGGCGGAAATCAGCGCATATTTCTGGAAGCGCAGCGCGACCTCTTCCTGGTCCATGTCGACCGGGATCAGCGTCTGTTCGCGTTTCATCACATCGCTGATCGCGATGTCGCGCGGGGTGCGGAGGATCCAGCTCAGCTGACAGGTGCCGACCGGCCTGTGCATCGGGTCGACGACGAAGATTTCCCAGAAATCGCTGGCAAGATCGGCGTCTTCGCGCAGGCGGTCGATGACGTCGCCGACCGTCACATGTTCGGGCACCGCGACGAGATCGCGCTGCATCAGGCGACCGGCGGATTCCTCGGGGAAAGAGAGGGCATCCTCGATCGCGGCGCGATCCTCGGGCTCCATCGCCTGAAGGACCGCCTGCTGATCGTCCTCCTCCATATCCTCGATGATCGCGACGGCGTCGTCGGTATCGAGTTCGGACGCGAGTTCGGCGACCTGTTCGGGTGCGAGAAGATCGATCAGTTCCTCGCGGACATAATCGTTCATCTCCGCGAGCACGTCGGCGGACAGCATGTCGCCGAGCACGGCGGCAAGCATCGGGCGCTCGTCGGTGCGCGCGAGTTCGAACAGGTCGGCGATGTCGGCGGGGTGGAGGCGGCCGACGCGTTCGCGCGCAGCCTCGCCTTCGCCCGCCTCGGCAAGATCGATCACGTCGCGGACGAATTCGGGCTTCAGCCGGTCGTCCTCGTCGAGCTCGGTGTCGGTTTCGCGTGCCGGTTGTTCGCGGTCGCGGTCGTCTGCGATGACGGCATCTTCGCCTGGCAGGGATTCTTCGCGTTTGTCCATCGCGCGGTCCTCCCTGGTCTCTTGCGGCGTACGAGCTTTCCCCTAGTGCCGCCACCCGCCGATGGCAACGCCATGACAAGCCTTTTCGGCATTTAATGCGTGGCTTTGACGGCCGCCCCGGCTATGGGGACCGCCAACACAGACCGCAGGAGTCCCATTATGTCCGACACTCTCACGCTTTCGCTGTCGACCGGCGATGTCGTCATCCGCCTTCGCCCCGATCTTGCGCCGCAGCACGTCGAGCGCATCTCGACGCTCGCGAAGAAAGGTTTCTACGACGGCGTCGTGTTCCACCGCGTGATCCCCGGCTTCATGGCACAGGGCGGCGACCCGACGGGCACTGGCATGGGCGGTAGCGAGCTTCCCGACCTGCCGCAGGAATTCAGCAGCGAGCCGCATGTTCGCGGCGTGTGCTCGATGGCGCGCGCGCAGAACCCGAACAGCGCGAACAGCCAGTTCTTCATCTGCTTCGAGGACGCGCGTTTCCTCGATAACCAGTATACCGTCTGGGGCGAAGTGATCGAAGGCATGGAAAA
Source organism: uncultured Sphingopyxis sp. (assembly GCA_966417555.1). Lineage (GTDB taxonomy): Bacteria > Pseudomonadota > Alphaproteobacteria > Sphingomonadales > Sphingomonadaceae > Sphingopyxis. The sequence goes on along the minus strand of CBJKNR010000210.1, from coordinate 3,262 downwards.
TATCGACGCGCTGCCCAAGGGCGAGCCGCCGCGCGAGCCCGGCAAGATTGTCAAGGCGACCATCAGCTGATTATGGAAAATCCCCGCTTCGGCGGGGATTTTTTTAGCCGTCGATAAAGCCGTTCAGTCGCTCGCAGGCCGCGATCCAGTCCGCCTTGAATTCCTGCACAACCTGCCCGGCACCCATCGCCTCGTTCATCAGACCGACACCCTGTCCAACCCAGTAGGTCGCCAGCGCTTTGGCGCCTTCATGGCCGCCCTCGGACAATTTATCGACCTTGCGCAGCGCAGGTTCGCTGACCAGCGACTGGAGCGGCATCGGCAAGGGCTTGGGTGCGCCCTCAGCCTCCCACGCGTCGGTCCACGGCGAACGAAGCTGGCGCGAAGGTTTGCCGGTACGGCTTTTCGAGCGGATGGTGTCGCGCGACGAGGCGGCGAGCATCTTTTCCTTCACCACCGGATTGGTTTCGGCTTCGGCCGTGGTCAGCCAAACCGACCCGCACCAGGCGCCGTCGGCGCCCATCGTCATCGCCGCGGCAATCTGGCGTCCGGTGACGATGCCGCCGGCGGCGAGGATCGGGGTGCTCGCACCCACTGCCTCAACCGCGGCAGCGACTTCGGGCACCAGCACCATCGTCGCGACCTCGCCGCAATGGCCGCCGGCTTCGCCGCCCGCGACGACGAGGATATCGACGCCTGCGTGAACCTGCGCCAATGCATGGTCGCGCGTTCCGACAAGTGCGGCGACGGGGACGTTGTGGCGTTTCCCGAGCTCGAGCATCAGCGGCGGCGGGACGCCGAGAGCGTTGGCGATCAGTCTGATCGGATGGCGGAAGGCGACTTCGAGCAGCTTCGCTGCACCATCCTCGTGCATATTGTCGCCGAAGCTCTGGCGCATCTCCATCGCGGCTTGGAGCCCGGCGGCGTCGACATCGAACTTGCCGAGCACCTCGGCGGCGAATTGCAGGTGCGTGGCGGGCACTTTCGCGGCGCCCGGCGAGGGCGCGTCGCCCTTGCCGGCGAAACTGTTCGGGACGATGAGGTCGACGCCATAGGGACGGCCGCCAATATGCTCGTCGATCCACGCGAGTTCTTCCTGGAGCCGTTCGGGCGGTAGCGCAGCGGCGCCGAAGACGCCCATTCCGCCGGCCTTCGATACGGCGACCACAACGTCGCGGCAGTGCGAGAAGGCGAGCAGGGGGAATTCGATGCCGAGCATCGTGCAGATGGGCGATTGCATGGGACCTCTCCGTTCAACTATTTGCTCCATGTCAGCGCTAGTTTACGTAAACGTCAAGTTGATTTGCCCGGCTAGCCGATTATCGCAGGGTGCATGACCCAATTCTCCCTGCCCGATTTCGACCTCGATGCCTTTGTCCGCGCCACTCTGGCCGAGGATCTGGGGGCGGGGGGCGACATCACCTCGATGGCGACGATCCCCGCCGATGCGCGTTTCGGCGGGGTGATGGACAGCCGCGACGCGATCACCGTCGCGGGGCTGCCGATCGCCGAGCGCTGCTTTCGCGCGCTCGAGCCCGGCATGGAGATCGAAATCCTGGTCGAAGAGGGCGCCGAAGTTGCCGCCGGGAGCGATCTGATGCGCCTGTCGGGCAACGCGCGTGCGATGCTGACCGCCGAGCGGTCGGCGCTGAATACGGTACAGCATCTGTCGGGCATCGCGACGATGACGCGCCAATATGTCGACGCGCTTGTGGGCACCGGCGCGACCTTGCTCGACACGCGCAAGACGATTCCGGGCCTGCGCGTGCTCGAGAAATATGCGACGCGGATGGGCGGCGCGAAGAATCACCGCATGGGCCTGTGGGACGCGGCGATGATCAAGGACAATCATGTCGCGGTCGCGGGATCGGTCGAGGAAGCGGTGCGCCGCGCGGTCGACGCGGGGATCGCGGACATCATCGTCGAGGTCGACCGGGTGGCGCAGGTCGAGCCCGCGCTCGCCGCCGGGGCGACGCACTTGCTGCTCGACAATATGGACCTCGCGGAATTGCGCGAATGCGTTGCGCTCGTCGGCGGCAAGGTGCCGACCGAGGCGTCGGGCGGCGTGCGGCTCGACACGATCCGCGACATCGGCGCGACGGGCGTGACCTATGTCTCGGTCGGGCGATTGACGCAATCGGCGCCGGCGGCGGACATCGGGCTCGACTTTGCGCTGGCTTAGCGCCGCCGCGCTGGCGTTGATGCCGGTTGCGGCGCAGGCGCAGGCGCTGTCCTGCTCGCCGCCGGACCGCGTGCCGGTGCCCCGCCTCGAACAGCCCAAGCGCGGCGAGCCCGTCCGCAACCCCGCGATCACCGGCTATCTGCTGAGCATGAGCTGGTCGCCGCAGCATTGCGCCGATGTGCGCAATCCGAAGGACGCCCACGACCGCTTCCAATGTTCGGGCGAGAATGGCCGTTTCGGGTGGGTGCTGCACGGGCTGTGGCCCGAGACCGACAATCCCGGCTATCCGCAATGGTGCCGCCCGGCGAAGATCGTACCGCAGCCCGTGCTGAGACAACATATGTGCATGACACCGTCGGCGCAGCTGCTCCAGCACGAATGGGCGAAGCATGGGACATGCATGAGCCCGAACCCCGCGGCTTATTTCCGCTCTGCCGAGCTGCTGTTCCGCGCAGTCCGCTTTCCCGACATGGAGGCGCTCGCGGCGAGGCCGCAGACTGCGGGGAGCATCCGCCGCGCCTTTGCCGGGGCGAACCGGGGTGTGGCGCCGCCGATGATCGCGGTATCGACCGACCGGCAGGGATGGCTCGACGAAGTGCGCCTTTGCCTCGGTCCGCGAATGACGCCCGCGCGCTGCAAGCCCTTTCAATATGGAGCCAGGGACGGACGACAGGTCCGCATCCGCGCAATGTCCGCGAATTAGGATGGATTCGCCAAAGCGTGCCAGCGCGGGACGTCCGCGCGTTAACGATCTTTTAACCTTATCGACTCGTTAACATCGCCGTAGCTTCGAGCCCATGGACTCGGACGGGCATATCGATATTCGCGGCCGCGTGCGCGATCATGGCGCGCGGCAGCTCGTCATTGCACGGCTGAGCGCGCCGGCGGACTGGCAGGGCGAGCTGCGCACCGCGCTCGCGGCGCACCGCGAGCCGGTGACGATCTTTTCGAACAATGATTTGCGGCTGTTCCTGCAGAGCTTCGCGATTTTCTTTACCGCGACGATGATGTTTTTGATCTGAGGTCGGGTTTCGACCGGGAGCTGCCATAAATCCTCCCCGCTTGCGGGGAGGGGGACCG
>CBJKNR010000209.1:0-6652 GCA_966417555.1 uncultured Sphingopyxis sp. | reverse complement strand
GCTTTCCCGAGAATGACCGCGCGCTGACCAGCGAACAGATCACCCGTTCGACCAGCGGCGCAAGCGCACCCGCGGTCGGCATCCCCGGCGCGCTGTCGAACCAGCCGCCGCAGGCGACGCAGATCACCGCCAACGGTCCGCAGCCGGTGCCGCCCGGCGCGGCGCCCGCACCCGGCGTCGAGAGCAACGAAAATGCCGCGCGCGCCTATGAAGTCGGGCGCGAGATTTCGGTGACACACTCGCCGCAGGGCAAGCTGCGCCGCGTTTCGGTCGCCGTCGCGCTCAATCAGGGCAAGAAGGCGCTGACGCAGGCCGACCTTGCCAAGATCGACAGCCTCGTGAAGGGCGCGATCGGTTATGACGCGACGCGCGGCGACCTCGTCGCGATCAACCAGCGGCCCTTCGCACCGGTCGAAGATGCGTCGCCCGCCTTTTATGATCAGGGCTGGTTCCTGCCGCTGATCAAGCAGATCGGCGCGATCCTCGCCGCGCTGCTCGCCTTTTTCTTCATCGGTCGCCCGATGATCCGCGCCGCGAGGCAGCGCGCCGCCGCGCGCGCCGAACAGAATCAGGCGCTCGAGGCGTCGCTGCTCGCCGCGACCGACCGCCCCGCGCTCGGCAATGGCCAGGGCGGCCGCGAAATCACGCTCGAGATGATCGAGCAGGCGCCGAGCTATGAAGCGCGCGCCAACCTCGTCCGCGCCTTCGTCCGCCAGGATTCGGCGCGCGCCGCGCTCGTCGTCCGCCACCTGATGCAGGAGGGCGCCCGTGCCTGAAGCCGCCGGACTCGATAATATGCCCGCACTGCCGGCGATCGAAGGGTCGGCCGCCGCCGCGATCCTGCTGATGTTGCTCGACGAAAGCGAAGCCGCGACGATCCTGAAGCAGCTCGACCCCGACGAAGTGCGCCAGCTCGCGAAAGCGATGTTCGACACGGCCAACGCCAGCGAGCATCAGATCGGGCAGGCGCTCGACCGCTTCGTGACGCGCAGCCGCGACGTCAGCGCGCTCGCGATCGGCGCCGACACGCGCATCCGCACCGTGATCAACGAGGCCGTCGGCAACGTCCGCGCCGACAATATCCTCGCCGCCGTCGCGCCGCAGCGGAGTGCCGCATCGCTCGAGATGCTGCGCTGGATGGATGTCGACGCGATCAGCGGGCTGCTCGCGAGCGAGCATCCGCAGGTCGGCGCGCTGATCCTCTCGGTGCTCGTCCCCGACGTCGCCGCGCGTGCGATCGAGACGCTCGACGAAGTCCTGCAGGCCGATCTGGTACTGCGCGCCGCGATGCTGACCTCGGTCCCCGCCGCCGCGATCGAGGATCTCGAATCGGTGCTCGCGAGCGCCAATGTCGACGGCCAGCGCGTCGCCAAACAGGCGATCGGCGGCCCCAGCGACGTCGCCAAAATCATGAAGAAGATGCCGAAGCAGCTTTCGGAACGCACGCTCCGTTCGCTCAAGAAGCACGACCGCATCCTCGCGCAGACGATCGAGGAGGAGATGTTCATCTTCGAAAATCTGCGCGACCTCGACAAGAAGAGCCTCAGCAGCGTGCTGCGTTCGGTCGACGCCGCCCAGCTCGCGATCGCGCTCAAGGGCGCCGACGACGAGATGGTCGACATGTGCCTCGCCACCATGTCGCAGCGCGCCGCCGAAACGATCCGCGACGAGATGGACGAAATGACGATGGTCAAGCGCGTCGACGTCGACGACGCGCAGAAGAGCGTGATGCAGATCGTGCGCCAGATGGCGGCAGCGGGCGAAATCATGATCGCGGGCGCAGGCGACGATTATGTCTGATCGCACCGCCGAAACCGGCTTCGCCCCCGTCAGCCTGGCCGATGCCATGGCACGCGGCGGCGGCTTTCGGCCGATTTCCTTTGCGCCGATGGCGCACGCCGTCCAGATCGAGCCCGAAAGCGACGGCGAAACCGAATTCGACGATCCCTTTGCGCTCGGCCTGGCCGAAGGCCAGCGCCTTGCCGAGGCCGCCTTCGTCGCCGAGCGCCACCAGCTGCTCGCGCTGCTTGCCGGCGCCGAGGCGCTGCAGGACGAACCGAGCGAGGAACTGGCGCAGCTGATCGCCACGACGGTCGAGCGGCTCGTGCGCCAGATCGTCGTCACTGCGCCGATCGACACCGAATGGCTGCACGGGCAGGTTGCAACCGCCGCCGCGCTGATCGCCGACGCCGACAAGGCGCGCACGCTGTGGGTTCATCCCGACGATGCCACGCTGCTCGCCGACGCGCCGCTGACGATGGCGATCGAAAGCGATGCCGCGATGATGCGCGGTACCGTGCGGATCGAAACCTCGACCGGCTGGATCGAGCATGGCCGCGCGGTCTATCTCGACGAACTTCGCGCGGCGCTCGGCGAAAGCGAAGCCGCATGACGCGCCGCCTCGCCCTCTCCGCGCAGCAATTGCTCGACCCCGTCGACCTCGCGCAGGCCAGCCCGCGCCGCGTCGGCACGCTTGTCTCTCACGAGGGGATCATGCTCGAAGTGTCGGGGTTCCCGATGCCGCTTGGCAGCAATGTCCGCATCAAGTCGGCCGACAACGACTATGTCTATGGCGAGGTCGTCGGCTTTCGCGGCCACCGCAGTCTCGTCCTGCCGTTCGACATGAACAAGCCGCTCGTCACCGGTGCGCCGGTCGAGCCGCATGGCGCGTCGAGCATGGTCCCGGTCGGCAAGACGCTGCTCGGTCGCATCATGGACGCGCAGGGCAATCCGCTCGACGGCCGCCCGCCGGTCAAGTCGCAGTTCCAGTGGCCGCTCGCCGGGCGCAAGGTCAATCCGCTCCGCCGCGGCCGCGTCACCCGCGCGCTCAACATGGGCGTGCGGGCGATCAATGGTCTGCTCACTGTCGGCGAAGGCCAGCGCGTCGCGATCATCGCGGGCTCCGGCGTCGGCAAGTCGGTGCTGATGGGCCAGATGATCGCGGGCACCGAATGCGACGTGATCGTCGTCGGACTGATCGGCGAACGCAGCCGCGAGGTCAGCGACTTCGTCGAGACCAAGCTGCCCCCCGAAGTGCGCAAGAAGTCGGTCGTCGTCGCGGTTCCCGCCGACCATCCGCCGCTGCTCCGCCTGCGCGCCGCGATGCGCGCGACCGCGATCGCCGAAGCCTTCCGCGCCGAGGGCAAGAAAGTGCTGCTGCTGATCGACAGCCTGACGCGCGTCGCGCATGCGCAGCGCGAGATCGGGCTGACGCTGGGCGAACCGCCGACGATGAAGGGCTATCCGCCGTCGGTCTTCGCGCTGATCCCCTCGCTCTGCGAACGCGCCGGCATCGACCGCGAAACCGGCGGGTCGATCACCGCGCTCTACACCGTGCTCGCCGACGGCGGCGACATCGACGATCCGGTCGTCGACAGCGCGCGTGCGATCGTTGACGGCCATATCATCCTGTCGCGCCAGCTCGCCGAACAGGGCGTCTATCCCGCAATTGATGTCGCGCGATCGCTGTCGCGCACGATGGTCGATTCGGTCGATCCCGAACACGCCGCCGCCGCAGCACGGTTCCGCCAGCTCTGGTCCGCCTATGAAGAGAATCGCGACCTGATGCTGATGGGCGCCTATGTCGCCGGCGCCGACCCCGTGCTCGACACCGCGATCGCCCGCCACGCCGACCAGATCGCCTATGTCTCGCAGCCTGCCAAAGCGCAGGTCGATTTCGAAACTTCCCGCCAGACCCTGATCGAAGGATATTCCGCATGAACGCCCGTACCGCACGCCGCAAACGCATCATCCGCGTGCGCTCCGTCGAACATCAGATGGCGGAAGCCAATCTGGCGCGCGCCAATGGCGAGCTGGCGAACCTCGTCGAACTGGCGAAACGGCTCGAAACGCTCCGCGTCGACCTCGCGATGGCGAAGGGCGCGGTCGCAGGCCGCGCGCTCAACACGATCGGCGAGCTCGCGATGCGGCTCGACATCGCGCAGGAAAGCCTGACCGCGCCGCTGAGCAATGCGAGCCAGCGCCGCGACGAGATGGGCGCGCGCGCGCAGAGCGCGATGGCCCGCGAAGAGACGGCGGTGCGCCTTTACGAACGCAGCCGCAAGTCGGCCGAGGCCGAACAGGAGCGCCGCGACGACGCCAACCGCCCGCACCGCCCGCGCGCCGCGATGCGCCTGCGCCTGATCGAAGGCGGCGCGGCATGATGGGCGCGCCTTCCCTTCCCGTGCCGCAGGGCGCGATGCCCGCAGGCTTCGCAACCTTCCTCGCCAATATCGGGCAGCTTCCCGAGAGCGGCGAAGGCGGTTTCGACCAGCTGCTCGCCGCGGCGCCGGTTGCGGTTGCGCCGGCGACAAATGCGGGCGCGACGATCAGGACCGATCCGGCGCCAACAGCGGAGGCTGTGGCCCCGCAAGTCGATACCCTGCCGCTCAAACCCGCTGTCGGCGCCGAAACCCCCGCCGTCCAGGCCGAGTCGGCCGAAGCCGATGCCGCCGCGCTGGCCACAACCCTGCTGGTCGCGCTGGGCGGCAGCGTTCCCGGCACGGCGCCCGCGTCCGGCAAACCGGCACCGGCCGAAGTCGACTCCGGCGGCGCCCCCGATACGGCGGAAACGGGCGAAGCCGTCGTCGCGGCCGCCCCGGCACCCGATTTGACTGCAGTCGTGGCCGCGGTCATTCCGGCCGCCGCGAAGCCCGCCAAGCCGATCGAAGCGCCGCAGGTCCGCGCCGGCACCGATGCGCCTGCTGCGCCCGCCGCCGCGCGCCCGCGCGACGCTGCGACGCCGCTGCCAATCCTGACCGGTGCCGAAGTCCCGGTCGCCAAGCCCGTCGAAACGGCGCCGTCGATGACGATCCTCTTCACCCAGCCCGCCGCACAGGGTGCCTCAACGCTCACCGAAGCGGCAGCGCCCGCCGTGATCGCCGAACGCGTGCTCGACATGGACAGCGATGGCGCGTGGATCGACCAGCTCGCGCACGATATCGCCGCGACCCGATCGGACAGCGGCGACATCAGCTTTCGCCTGATGCCGCGCCACCTCGGCCGCCTCGACGTCGCGATGCAAATGGGCGACGAGGGCGTCGCGCTGAGGATGGATACACATCATGAAGCGACGGCGACGATCGTCACCGCCGCGCAGGGCCGCCTCGTCGACGAGCTGCGCCAGCAGGGCATCCGCGTCGCGGGCGCCGAAGTAACCTGCACCCCGGGCGAAAGCGGACGCCAGTCGCAAAGCCAAGGTCAAAGCCGCTCGGGGGCGCCCGATCCTGCGCACCTCATCGAAACCGCCACCGAACGCGCCGAACCGCGCGACGAAGCGCGCGCCGCCGACCGCCGCGGCCGCTTCGCCTGATCAGAAAGGGTCCCATCATGGCCAAGGATAGTATCGAATGCGCCCCGAAGAAAAAGGGCAAGTTCAAGAAGCTGCTGCTGATCGGGGTCGCCGCGGTCGCGCTGATCGGCGCAGGCGCGGGCGCGGGCATCTATTTCGGCGCGCTGCAAGCACATGAGGCGAAGCCCGAGGACAATTATCCGAAGCTCGTCGTGCGCAGCAAGGACGATCCCGAACCCGCCGCGGAGGGCGAGGACAAGGAAGCCCCCCTCAAGGTCGGTACCGTGTCGGTCCCGAACGACAGGTTCAAGGTCGACCCCAGGAAATATGAGGTCACCTATTATCCGATCACCGAAAGCTTCACGACCAACCTCGCCGACGGGTCGGGCTTCCTGCAGGTCGGTATCAGCCTTTCGACCTTCTACGACGGCAAGGTTATCAATAATATCAAACGGCAGGCCGTGCCTATCCGCTCGGTCGTGCTTATGGTGCTCGCCGAACAGGATCGGTGGGAGGTCGGCCTTGTCGAGGCCGTCGCCCAACAGGATCCGGCTTTGCTCTCCACATCACAGGGGAAACAGCGGCTGCAACGGCAGTTGACGGCCGCGATCAACGATGTGCTGCGCGACAAGGAAGGTTTCGGGGGCATCGACAATGTATATTTCACGAGCCTGGTGATTCAGTGACCGCCAGCGCCAAGACCGTCAAAGCCGTGAAGGCTCCGGCCGCCCCTGCACCCGCAGCGGCGGCCGCGGCTGCGGATACGAAAGAATCGCTGCTGCTGCGCAGGGCGGCGGACGGCTACGCCTTCCCCGCGCTCGAGGGTGTGGCGAACCAGTTTTCGCGGTCCTTGCGCGATCTCATTCGCGCGCTCGGCGCGCCGGCGATCCAGATCGAACGTGCGGGCGCCGAGCAGATGAGCTTTGCCGAATGGAGCGCCGCGGCCGCGCCGGCGATCTTCTGGCGCTATCACGCGCCGCCGCTCAAGGGCCCCGTGCTCCTCGCGGGATCGCGCGCGCTACTGCTCCAGCTCGTCGACATCTTCTATGGCGGCCAGGGCAAGCTCGCCGCCGAACGCGAAGAGTTGACCGACGCGGAAGAGCGCTTCGCCGCCCGCCTCGGCCGCGACGTCGGGATGCAGCTCGCCGCCGCGTGGCGCGGCAAGCTCGGACTTGAGCCCGAACTCGACTGCGTGACCGGCGACCCCGCGAAACTTGCCGCGGTTCGCGCCGACGACGAATTGTTCGTGCAGCGTTTCAAGCTGCGCGGCGCGCCGTTCGAGGGACGCACGATCCTGTGCGCCTATCCGGTCGCCGCGCTGCGCGGCGTCGCGGGCGACGAGCTCCTTCCCGAAGTGCAGGG
>CBJKNR010000208.1:0-6655 GCA_966417555.1 uncultured Sphingopyxis sp. | reverse complement strand
TGCGCCGGCTGGCGGCGGACAAGGGGTGGAAGCTCGATCGCCCTGCCCTGTTCGACCAGAATGTGCTGCTGATCGACGCGCTGATGGCGCCGACGCGCATCTATGTGAAGAGCCTGCTGCCGCTCGTGAAGACCGGCCAGATCCACGCGCTCGCACATATCACCGGCGGAGGCCTGCTCGAGAATATCCCGCGCGTGTTGCCGAAGACGCTCCACGCCCATGTTAACGCCGATAACTGGACGCAGCCTCGTCTGATGGCCTTCCTGCAGGCGCAGGGGAATATCGAGCCCGAGGAAATGGCGCGCACCTTCAATTGCGGGATCGGCATGGCGGTTGTCGTGGCGGAAGCCGATGTTGACGCTGTTACCGCGGCGCTCGAAGCCGCAGGCGAAACGGTGTTCCGCATCGGTCATATCGCCGAGGGCGAGAAGGGCTGCACCGTGACGGGCAGCGCCGAGACGTGGAGCGCGATGGGCGCATGGAGCGCAACGCATAATGGCTAAGGCCATAAAGTTCCCCTCCCGCTTGCGGGAGGGGCTAGGGGAGGGCCTGTTTCCAAGCACTCTGTTTCGACGTGCCCTCCCCCAACCCCTCCCGCAAGCGGGAGGGGAGACGTGAAAGCCAAGGTCGCCGTCCTGATCTCGGGCGCCGGCACCAATATGGCGGCGCTCCTCTATGCCGCGAAGGCCGAAACCTGCCCCTATGAGCTTGTGTTCGTCGGCAGCAACGATCCCGACGCGCCGGGACTGAAGATTGCCGCAGCCGAAGGCATCGCGACATGGGGGCTCTCGCACAAGGGCATGAACCGCGACGCATTCGATGCGCTGGTTGACGAGCAATTGCGGGGCGCGGGCGCCGAATTCGTTGCGCTCGCTGGCTATATGCGGATATTGAGCGACGATTTCGTCGCGCGCTGGGCGGGCAGAATGGTCAACATCCACCCGAGCCTGCTGCCGCTCTACAAGGGGCTGAACACGCACCAGCAAGCCATTGAGGCGGGTGACAAATTCGGCGGGTGCAGCATCCATGTCGTGACGCCCGGCGTCGACGAGGGTCCGGTTCTCGCGCAGACCCCGGTCGCGATCCTGCCCGGCGATACGGTCGAAACGCTGGCGCGGCGGGTGCAGTTCGCCGAGCATCAGCTTTATCCGCCAACCCTCGCCGCCTTCGTTATGCGCGAACGGTCGCCGGACTATCTGCGCGGCCGCGTGCGCGAACTGGCGATGGCGCTACCCGAGGCCGACGAGGTGGTGTCGCACGGCATGCCCTGCTTCGGGATCGTGAAGGGCAAGAAATTCGCCTATTTCACCGAGGACCATCATGCCGACGGCAAGATCGCGCTGCTCGTCAAGATCAGCGGCGCCGACGAGCAGGCGGCGCTGATCGAGCTCAACGAAGAGCGCTATTATCGCCCCGCCTATTTCGGCGACGGCTGGGTCGGCATCCGTCTCGACCTTGGCGACACCGACTGGGACGCGATTGCCGAATGGCTGCGCAAGAGCTGGCTCGCGGTCGCGCCGAAGAAGCTCGCGGGGCTGATGGCGGTCGCCGAAGACTTCTGACGAAAAAGGCCGCCGGATCGCTCCGGCGGCCTCTTCGTTTCGGCAATACCGATCGATTTAGCCGACGATTTCTTCGGGCTTGAAGAAATAGGCGATTTCGATCGCGGCATTTTCTTCGCTGTCCGAACCGTGGACCGTGTTCGCCTCGATGCTCTCCGCCAGTTCCTTGCGGATCGTGCCCGGCTCGGCATTTTCGGGGTTGGTCGCGCCCATAATGTCGCGGTTGCGCTGCATCGCATTCTCGCCTTCGAGAACCTGCACGACGACGGGCCCCGAGGTCATGAAGGCGACGAGTTCGCCGAAAAAGGGGCGTTCCTTGTGGACAGCGTAAAAGCCTTCGGCCTGTTCACGGGTCATGTGGATGCGCTTCGACGCGACGACGCGGAGGCCGGCGTCTTCGAGCATCTTGGTTACGGCGCCGGTGATGTTGCGACGCGTGGCGTCGGGCTTGATGATCGAGAAAGTGCGGGTGACCGCCATGGGGAAGCTCCTGATGGGTGTGCTATATGATGCGCGCGCCTCTAGCCGCGCTTTTGCCGTCCTGCAAGGACAGAGCGGCTGAGACCTAAGGCCCTTCGGACCAGCGGCCGTTTTCATCCTGTTTCCAGAAGCGGTTGTCGACATCGTCACGCGCGGCGAGCGTACGCCACAGCGCACGCGCATCGTCGATGCGGCTGTTGTCGAAGAGGAGGAAGGTGCGTTCGAATCCCAGCGCCTCCTCGCGCCACTCCCCATCGGCGAGCGCGAGGTGCGTGGCGCCGTTGGCGGGCGAGGCGTGGGGTGTGCCCGCGATCAGGATCGGCTCGATCGCCTCGTCGGGCGAGCCCGCGTGTCCGTGGGGCAGGAAGCTCGCGGGGTTCAGCGTCCAGAGCGCCTCGTCGATCGCCTGCCGCTGCATCGCGGGCGCGGCGACCACCAGCAGGCGGGCGCCGTTTGCCAATATGCGCGTCGCAAGGGCGGGGAGCACCCGTTCGACCGGATCGCGGGTCAGCCGGTAGAAGTCGACGCGCGGCATGCCCAGCTCCGTCATTGCGATCCCGGACTTGATCCGGGGGAAGCAATCTCCGGCCAACAGCCTTGAGCAAGGCCGGTAGCAGGAGATTGCCGCGTCGCTTCGCTCCTCGCAATGACGAGCATCAAAACATCAGCCTTCGTGGTTCGCGGCGATATAGCGGTCGAGCAGGCGCACGCCATAGCCGGTCGCGCCCTTTGCCCACACCGGGCCGTCCTTGTCGGCCCATGCCATGCCCGCGATGTCGAGATGCGCCCAGGCCACGCCGTCTTCGACATAACGCTTGAGGAATTGCGCCGCGGTGATCGATCCGCCTTCGCGCGGGCCGACATTCTTCATGTCGGCGATCGGGCTGTCGATCAGCTTGTCGTAGGCGGGCAACAGCGGAAAGCGCCAGAGCCGGTTGTTCGACGCCTCGCCCGCGGCGATCAGATCCGCGGCGAGCTTGTCGTCGTTGGCGAAGATGCCCGCATATTCATGGCCGAGCGAGATCACCATCGCGCCGGTCAGCGTCGCGAGATCGACGATCACCTTGGGATCATAGGCTTTCTGCGCCCAGCTGATCGCGTCGCAGAGGACGAGGCGGCCCTCGGCGTCGGTGTTGAGCACCTCGACCGTCTGCCCCGACATGGTGCTGACGACATCGCCGGGGCGCATCGCATTGCCGTCGGGCATATTTTCGACGAGGCCGACGACGCCGACGACATTCGCCTTCGCCTTGCGCCCCGCGATCGCCTTGATCGCGCCCGCGACCGCGCCCGCGCCGCCCATGTCCCACTTCATCATGTCCATGCCCGCGGCGGGCTTGATGCTGATGCCGCCGGTGTCGAAGGTCACGCCCTTGCCGATGAAGACGACGGGCGCATCGCCCGGCTTGCCGCCGTTCCAGCGCATCGCCAGCAGCCGCGGCGGGCGCGTCGAGCCCTGCGCGACGCCAAGCAGCGCTCCCATGCCGAGCGCCTTCATCTGGCGTTCGTCGAGTATTTCGAGCTCGACGCCGAGGTCGGCGAGATGCTGGCAGCGCTCGACGAAGCTCTCGGGATAGATGACATTGGGCGGCTCGGCGACGAGCGTCTGGGTCAGCGCGACACCCTCCGCAATCGCCTCGTTTTCGGCCCAGCGCGCCGCGAGGTCGCCGTGCGACGAGGCGATGGTCACGGTCTTGAGGCTCGGCTTCGCCTTGTCGGAGAGGCGCGTGCGATAGGTGTCGAGGCGCCAGCCCCGCAGGCGCGCACCCATCGCGAAGGCCAGCACATCGTCGGCGTCGCTTTGCCCCGCGCTCGCGAAATCGACATGGACGTGGGTCACCCCGCTCGTCTGCAGCTTGGCGGTCAGCGCCGCGCCGCCGCGTTCGAGATCCTGCTCGCCACCCTCGCCGATGCCGACAAGCAGGAGGCGCTTCGCCTGTTCGCCGTCGATCGCCGCGGTTTCGGCGATCGTGCCCGCCGCGCCCTCGAAGCGAGCCTGCGCCGCCGCCGCCCCGAGCAATGCGCCGAGCGCGCCGGCCTCGCCCTTGCGGACCGGAAAAGCGACGACGTCGGCAGACGCGCCGATTTGCGCGACAAACTGAATGTCCATGCCTTAACTTTCTTATGCGATGATTGATTGGAACGTGGCGGACCGATAGGGGTTTCGCCTGCGAGTTGCAAAAACAAAGCGGCCGGTCCAAGCCGGGATGCGTCGATTCAGGGTCTGGGACAAAGGGATTAAATGAACTGGACTTTGTTCCATCGGGCGGCGGATGCACGGCCCTTCTGGCTGGCGACAGCAAGCGGCCTGGCCTTGGCAGCGAGCCCGGTGCTGGCCCAGAGCGAGTCGAATCCGGCCCCACCGGCGGAGGAAATCGCAGGCGAACCCGACCTGCAGACCCCCGACGTCGGCCCGACGCCATCCGACGCCCCCGACGCGGCAAGTGAGCAGCAGATCGGCTTCGCGGCTGACAACCTCAATTACGACAGCGAAACCGAGGTCGTGGTTGCCGAGGGCAATGTCCAGATGAACCGCGAGGCGATCGAGATGCGCGCGGACAAGGTGACGTGGAACCGGCAGACGGGAAAGGTCTTCGCCGAGGGCAATGTCACGATCAGGAACCCCGAAGGCGACACCGCCTATGGCGACAAGATCGAGCTGACCGACAGTTTGCGCGACGGCGTCGTCGAGAATCTGCTCGTCGTGCTCGACAATGGCTCGCGCCTTGCCGCGATCAGGGGCATGCGCTTCGACAACGGCAATATCGAGCTGGAGAATGCCGCCTATACGCCCTGCCCCGTCGAGGATGACGCGGGTTGCCCCAGAAATCCGAGCTGGCAGGTCCGCGCCGTCCGCGTGCTTTATGACCGGGCGAAGAACAAGGTCCGCTACAAGGGCGCCCGGATCGAGATTTTCGGCCTGCCGCTGATTCCGCTGCCCGGCCTCAGCCATTCGATCAACAACGAGGCGAGCAGCGGCATCCTCGTGCCCGAAATCCGGCTTGACCGCAGCAACGGGTTCGAAATCGCCGTTCCCTATTATCTGCGCCTCGCCCCCGATCGCGACATGACGATCACGCCGCATCTCTATACCAGCGCCGCGCCGATGATCGAGGGTGAGTTCCGCGCGCTCACCGACATCGGATCGTTCCGCATCAACGGCTATGCGACCTATGGCTCGCTCGTCCCGCTGACCGGCGAGGATCCCGACAGCCAGAAACGCTTTCGCGGCTATCTCGAAAGCGCGGGCAAGTTCCAGTTCGATCCGCGCTGGAGCCTGACCTATTCGGGCCGCATCGCGACCGACCGTACTTTCATGCGGCGTTACGACATCAGCCGCGACGACCGGCTGCGCTCGACCTTCGAGCTCGAACGGATCGGCGGCAACTCCTATCTGTCGATCGCCGGCTGGGCCACGCAGACGCTGCGCGTCAACGATGTCCAGGGCCAGCAGCCGGTGGCGCTGCCGATCATCGACTTTCGCCAGCGGCTCGACGACCCGATCTTCGGCGGCCAGCTGGAACTGCAGCTCAACACACTGGCGATCGGGCGCACCGCGGGACAGGATACGCAGCGCGCCTTTGCCGGGGCGCAATGGAATCTGCGCGGGCTGACCGGGCTCGGCCAGGAAGTCACCCTGACCGCGCTGGTGCGCGGCGACGTCTATCACAGCGATGAGAATCTGCTGACCGCGATTCCCGGCTACCGCGGCGAATCGGGCTGGCAGGGACGCGCGATCGCCGCAGTCGCCGCCGACATGCGCTGGCCCTTCATCGGCGAATTTGCGGGCGGTACGCAGACGCTGACCCCGCGCGTCCAGGTGGTCGCGACCCCGCCGATCAAGAATCTCGACATTCCGAACGAGGATTCGCGCGCCTTCGACCTCGAGGACAGCAACCTCTTCGCGATCAACCGCTTCAATGGTCACGACCGGTTCGAGGATGGCGCGCGTATCACCTATGGCCTTGAATGGAATTACAGCCGCCCCGGGTTCAACATCAACAGCATCGTCGGGCAAAGCTATCGCCTGACCGACAAGCCCAGCCTGTTTCCCGATGGCACCGGGCTCACCGACCGTACGTCGGATATCGTCGGGCGGACAACGATTGCCTATCGCGATTTCCTCCGCCTCACGCACCGCTACCGGCTCGACAAGGACAATCTCGCGATTCGCCGCAACGAATTCGACGCGACGATCGGCAGCCGCTCGACCTATGCCGTGCTCGGCTATTCGCGGCTCAACCGCGACATCCTCCTGCTCGGCGAGGATTTGCAGGACCGCGAGGAAGTGCGCGCGGGCGGGCGCGTCGCCTTTGCGAAACACTGGTCGGTGTTCGGGTCGGCGATCGTCGATCTGACCCAGCGCAGCGACGACCCGCTTAGCAGCGCCGACGGGTTCGAACCGATTCGTCACCGGCTCGGCCTCGCCTATGACGATGAATGCCTGTCGATCGCGCTGACCTGGCGTCGCGACTATGCCGACACGGGCGACGCGCGGCGCGGCAACAGCTTCTCCTTCCGGATCGCGTTCCGCAACCTGGGGTTCTGACGTCCGGAAAGCGACCGGAAGCTGCCATAAATCCTCCCCGCTTGCGGGGAGGGGGACCGCCGAA
>CBJKNR010000207.1:0-6662 GCA_966417555.1 uncultured Sphingopyxis sp. | reverse complement strand
GGCGATCAAGATGCTCGGCACCAACGGTGGCGGCTTCTTCAACGTCAACAGCGCGCATCCGTTCGAAAATCCGACCGCGCTCACCAACCTCGTCCAGATGCTCTCGATCTTCGCGATTGGCACCGGGCTGACCTGGACCTTCGGCAAGGCGGTCGGCAACACCCGCCAGGGCTGGGCGATCCTTGCCGCGATGATGACGCTGTTCCTCGCCGGCGCCGCGATCACCTATTGGCAGGAAGCCGCGGGCAATCCGGTGCTCCACAATCTCGCTGCCATGGGCGGCAATATGGAAGGCAAGGAGGTGCGTTTCGGTATCGCGCAGTCGGCATTGTTCGCGGTCGTCACCACCGCGGCGTCGTGCGGCGCGGTCAACGCGATGCACGACAGTTTCACCGCATTGGGCGGCCTGATCCCGCTGTTCAACATGCAGCTTGGCGAAGTCGTGATCGGCGGCGTCGGCGCAGGGATCTATGGCTTCCTGCTCTTCGCCATCCTTGCGATTTTCGTGGCCGGGCTGATGGTCGGGCGCACCCCCGAATATGTCGGCAAGAAGATCGAGGCCCGCGAGGTGAAGCTCGCGGTGCTCGCGATCGCGGTACTGCCGCTCGTCATCCTCGGCTTCACTGCCATCGCCTCGGTGACCGGGGCGGGGCTTGCCGGGCCGCTCAACAAGGGTCCGCACGGCTTCTCGGAGATTCTCTACGCCTTCACCAGCGCGGTGGCGAACAACGGGTCGGCCTTCGCGGGCCTTACCGCCAACACGCCCTTTTACAACGGTATGCTGGGGGTCGCGATGTGGATCGGCCGCTTCTTCATCATCGTGCCGATGCTGGCGATCGCGGGCGGCCTGGCGGCGAAGAAATATACGCCGGCTACGGCGGGCAGCTTTCCGACCACCGGGCTGCTGTGGACAGGCCTTCTCGTCGGCATCGTGCTGATCGTCGGCGGCCTGACCTTCCTTCCCAGCCTCGCGCTCGGTCCGATCGCCGATCATCTCGCGATGATCAACGGCCAGCTCTTCTAAGGAATCACGCAAATGGCTCGGTCTGAAACCAAGTCCCTGTTCACGGCAGAGCTGATCGCTCCGGCGATCGGCGACGCCTTCCGCAAACTCGACCCGAGGGAACTGATCCGTAATCCGGTTATGTTCACCACCGCCGTGGTCGCGGCGCTGCTCACCATCCTGCTTGTCGTCGGGCAAGATGGGCTGGCGACCGGCTTCAAGCTCCAGCTCGTCATCTGGCTGTGGCTGACCGTGCTTTTCGGCACCTTTGCCGAGGCGCTCGCCGAGGGGCGCGGCAAGGCGCAGGCGGCGTCGCTGCGCGCCACCAAGGCCGAACTCACCGCCAAGCGCGTGAAGAATGGCGGCGCAGGCTATGAAAATATACCCGCCAGCGCGCTCCGTGTCGGCGACATCGTACTCGTCGAAACCGGCGACCTCATCCCTTCCGACGGCGAGGTCGTCGCGGGCGTCGCGTCGGTCAACGAAGCCGCGATCACCGGCGAAAGCGCGCCGGTGATCCGCGAGGCGGGCGGCGACCGCAGCGCGGTCACTGCGGGCACGCGCGTCATCTCCGACGAAATCCGCGTGCAGGTGACGGTCAATCCGGGTCAGGGCTTCCTCGACCGGATGATCGCGCTCGTCGAGGGCGCCGAGCGGCAGAAGACGCCGAACGAGATCGCGCTGACCTTGCTGCTCGTCGGTCTCACGATCATCTTCCTGATCGCGGTCGGCACGATCCCGAGCTTTGCTAGCTATGCGGGCGGCAGCATTCCCGTCGCGATTCTCGCGGCGCTGCTGATCACGCTCATCCCGACGACGATCGCGGCGTTGCTCTCGGCGATCGGCATCGCGGGCATGGACCGCCTCGTGCGCTTCAACGTGCTCGCCAAGTCGGGCCGCGCGGTCGAGGCGGCGGGCGACGTCGACGTGCTGCTGCTCGACAAGACGGGCACGATCACCGTCGGTGATCGTCAGGCGACCGAATTCCGCGCCGTGGGCGGCCGATCGATGGCCGTGCTGACCGAGGCCGCCCTGCTCGCAAGCCTCGCCGACGAGACGCCTGAAGGCCGCTCGATCGTCGCGCTGGCGCGCGAGAAATTCGGCCAGACGCTGGCCGAATTGCCGGCCGGCGCCGAAATCATTCCTTTCACGGCGCAGACGCGCATTTCGGGAATCAAACTCGACGAAAACGTGATCCAGAAGGGCGCGGTCGACTCGGTGCTCAAGGCCAATCCGGGGGCAGGCGCCACTGCCGCCGCGACCGAATTGCGCCGCATCACCGACGAGATCGCGCGCGCCGGCGGCACCCCGCTCGCGGTCGCGAAGGACGGCCAACTGCTCGGCGCAATCTTTCTGAAGGACATCGTCAAGGCGGGCATAAGAGAACGTTTCGGCGAACTGCGCGCGATGGGTATCCGCACGGTGATGATCACCGGCGACAACCCCCTCACGGCAGCGGCGATCGCGGCAGAAGCCGGGGTCGACGATTTCCTCGCGCAGGCGACGCCCGAGGACAAGCTCGAGCTGATCCGCAAGGAACAGGCGGGCGGGCGGCTCGTCGCGATGTGCGGCGACGGCACCAACGACGCGCCTGCATTGGCTCAGGCCGACGTCGGCGTCGCGATGAACACCGGCACGCAGGCGGCGCGCGAGGCGGGCAATATGGTCGACCTCGACAGCGACCCGACCAAGCTGATCGAGGTCGTCGGGCTCGGCAAGCAGCTGTTGATGACGCGCGGCGCGCTCACGACCTTCTCGGTCGCCAACGATGTCGCCAAATATTTCGCGATCATCCCGGCGATGTTCATCGTCCTCTATCCGGGCCTCGGCGTGCTCAACGTCATGGGTCTTACCAGCCCGGAGAGTGCGATCCTGTCGGCGATCATCTTCAACGCGCTGATCATCCCGCTGCTCGTCCCGCTCGCGCTGAAGGGCGTGACCTATCGCCCGATGGGCGCCGGGCCGCTGCTGGCGCGCAACCTTGCCATCTACGGGCTTGGCGGCCTTGTCGCGCCCTTCGTCGGCATCAAGCTCATCGACCTCGCCGTTGGCGGCCTGGGTCTGGTCTGAGGAGACCGAACATGAACAAGGATATTGTCAGCGCGCTGCGTCCGGCGCTCGTCATGACGCTGCTTTTCGCGGCTCTCCTGGGTATCGCCTATCCGCTGGCGCTGACCGGCGTCGGGCAGGCGCTCTTCCCTAGCCAGGCGAACGGCAGCCTCGTGCGCGAGAACGGCAGGGTTATCGGCTCCGAACTCGCCGGGCAGGCCTTCACCTCCGAACGCTATTTCAACACGCGACCGTCCGCCGCGGGCGACGGCTACGACGGGCTCGCCTCGACGGGCTCGAACCTCGGGCCGACGTCACAGGTACTTGCCGAGCGCGTGAAGGGTGACGTCGCCCGACTTTCCGAAACCTCGCCGGGCCAACCCGTTCCAGCCGACCTGGTGACGACTTCCGCTTCGGGGCTCGACCCCCATATCAGCCCCGAAGCGGCTTTTTTCCAGGTCGGCCGTGTGGCCCGCGTCCGCGGTCTCGACCCGGCAGCCGTCCGGAAGCTGGTCGACCGGAGCGTCGAGCGCCCGCTGATGGGCTTCCTTGGCGAGCCGCGCGTCAATGTGTTCAAGCTCAATCGACGACTCGATGTCTTTGGGGCTAAACCCGCCGCGTGATCGAATCCGACCGACCATCACCCGAGGCCTTCCTGCGTCAGGCGGCGCAGGAGGGCCGCGGCCGTCTCAAGGTCTTTCTCGGCGCTGCGCCCGGCGTCGGCAAGACGTGGGAAATGCTCACCGACGGTCGCCACCGCCGCGACGCCGGGGTCGATGTGGTGATCGGCGTGGTCGAAACCCACGGCCGCCGCGAAACCGGGGCGCTGGTCGAAGGGCACGAGATCATTCCGCGGCGCGAGGTCGATCATCAGGGGCACAGTCTTGGCGAGATGGACATCGACGCGATCCTCGAACGCCGTCCGCAGCTCGTGCTGGTCGACGAGCTGGCACACACCAATGCGCCGGGCAGCCGCCACCCCAAACGCTATCAGGATGTCGAGGAACTGCTGGGTGCCGGGATCGATGTCTATTCGACACTCAACATCCAGCATGTCGAAAGCCTCAACGACGTCGTCGCCTCCTTCACCCGCGTCCGCGTGCGCGAGACGGTGCCCGACTCGATCCTCGAAAATGCCGAGATCGAGGTCGTCGACATCCCGCCCGACGAGCTGATCGAACGGCTGCGCGAGGGCAAGGTCTATATCCCGCAGGAAGCGACGCGCGCGCTTACCCATTTCTTTTCCAAATCGAACCTCACGGCATTGCGCGAACTCGCGCTCCGCCGCGCGGCGCAGGCGGTCGATGCGCAGATGCTCGATCATGTGCGCAGCCACGCGCTCGCGGGCAGCTTCGCGGTCGGCGAACGGATCGTCGTCGCCGTCAGCGAACTTCCCGTTGCCGCCGAACTCGTCCGTGCGGGCAAGCGCCTCGCCGACGCGCTCAAGGCGCCGTGGACCGCGGTCTATATCGAGACGCGGCGCAGCCAGGCGATGACCGACGACGATCGCCGCCAGCTCGCCGACACGCTGGCGCTCGCTTCGCGGCTCGGCGCCTCGACCGCGACCGTGCCCGCTGCGAGCGTCGTCGAGGGGCTGCGCGCTTTCGCCCGCGACGCGCGCGCGACGCAGATCGTGATCGGCAAATCGGCGCGGCCCTGGTGGTTCGAGCTGCGCCACGGTTCGGTCGTCGACCAGCTCGTGCGGACGATCGACGATGTCGCAGTGCACGTCCTGCCGGGCGAACCCGGTGCAAAGGCCACGTCGCGTCCGGCGCTCGCCGTGCCCGGTCGCTGGGGCAAATCGTCGGACTATGGCTGGTCGCTCGCGATGGTCGCGGTGATGACCGCGCTCGGGCGCCTGCTCATCGAGGTCATCGACCTTGGCAATATCTCGCTGCTCTATCTCGTGCCGGTGATGTTCGCGGCGGCGACCTTCGGCCTCCGCGCCGGGCTGTTCGCCGGGCTCGCGTCGAGCCTTGCCTATAATTTCTTCTTCCTGCCGCCCACGGGCACGCTGACCGTCAGCAATCCCGAAAATGTCATCAGCATCCTCGTGCTGCTCGGCGTCGCCATCGTGACGAGCCAGTTCGCGGCGAGGGTGCGCGCACAGGCCGATCTCGCGCAATCGAGCGCGCGTCAGAATGCCGCGCTTGCCAGCTTCTCGCGCCAACTCACCGCCGCGCCCGATCAGGACGTGCTGATGCAGGCGATCTGCGCAGAGGTCGGCCGCCTGCTCGACGTGCGGACCGTGCTTCTGCTGCCGTCGGCCGACGGCCCGACGCTCGGCGCCGCGGTGCCGCCCGAGGACCGGCTCGAACAGATCGAGCGCGCCGCGGCGCAATGGGCGATGGACAATGAACAGCCCGCGGGGCGCGGCTCGGCAACATTGACGGCATCCGACTGGCTCTTCCACCCGCTGGCGACGACGCGCGGCGTGCTCGGCGTGCTCGGACTCACACGCGACGATGCGCGCATGCCGGTGCGTTCGGATCAGGTGCCACTCCTGATGAGCCTGCTCGACCAAGCGTCGATCGCGCTCGATCGCATGGAGCTCGAGGAGGCGTCGCTGCGCGCGCGGCAGGTCGACGAGCGCGACCGGCTGCGCTCCGCCTTGCTCTCCTCGGTCAGCCACGACTTGCGCACCCCGCTCACGACGATCCTTTCGGCGGCGCAGGCGATGCGGCGCCATCCGTCGGCCGACCTCGCCGGGACGATCGAGACCGAGGCGCTTCGCCTCAACCGTTTTGTCTCGAACCTGCTCGACATGGTGCGCGTCGAGGCGGGGGCGCTGCCGATGAAGGCCGAGGCGACCGAGCTGTTCGACGCCGCGGCGAGCGCGGCGCACGATACGCGCGCCTCGCTCGCGGGGCACGAGGTCCGGATCGACATCAGCTCGAACATCCCGCTTGTGCGCGTCGATCCCGTGCTGCTCCATCATTGCCTGATCAACCTGCTCGACAATGCCGGACGCTATGCCGATCCCGGCACGCCGATCACCGTCCGCGCCAGCCGCACGGCCGACGCGATCCTGCTCTCGGTAATCGATCAGGGCCCCGGCATCGCGCCGGGGAACGAAAAGCGCGTCTTTGAGACCTTTACCCGCCTCGAGGGCAGCGACCGCGCCAAGCATGGCACCGGGCTCGGTCTCGCGATCGTCAAGGGGTTTGCCGAGGCGATGGGGCTGTCGGTCGAGGCGGGCAACAATGACGACCCGCACGGCGCCTGTTTCACGATCCGTATCCCCGAGGCGCTGATCATCACGCATCCGATCGACGAGGATAATCCATGAAAGTGCGCCACAAGATATTGGTCGTCGATGACGAGCACCATATCCGCCGCCTGATCCGCGCCGCGCTGGAGCGCGCCGACTATGCGATCGTCGAAGCCGAAAATGCACGCGAGGCGAGCGATCGGCTGCGCGCCGAGCGCCCCGACATCACCTTGCTCGACCTCGGGCTTCCCGACCGCGACGGGCTCGAACTCGTGCCCCTGTTCAAGCAGCAGTCGGACACGACGCTGATCGTCGTGTCGGCGCGCGACGCGACCGAGGAAAAGGTTGCCGCGCTCGATCTCGGCGCCGACGATTATCTCACCAAGCCCTTCGATACCG
>CBJKNR010000206.1:0-6665 GCA_966417555.1 uncultured Sphingopyxis sp. | reverse complement strand
ACAAGGAGAGCTTCCTCTACGAGCGCTTCGACGAGATCACCGAGATCATGAAGGCGTACGACATCGCCTATTCGCTCGGTGACGGCCTGCGCCCCGGCAGCATCGCCGACGCCAATGACGAAGCCCAGTTCAGCGAGCTCTACACTTTGGGCGAGCTCACCCACCGCGCCTGGAAGCAGGACGTCCAGGTGATGATCGAGGGCCCCGGCCATGTGCCGATGCACAAGATCAAGGAGAATATGGACAAGCAGCTCGAGGTCTGCGGCGAGGCGCCCTTCTACACATTGGGGCCGCTCACCACCGATATCGCCCCGGGCTACGACCATATCACCAGCGGCATCGGCGCCGCGATGATCGGCTGGTACGGCACCGCGATGCTCTGCTATGTCACGCCCAAGGAGCATCTCGGCCTCCCCGACCGCGACGATGTGAAGGTCGGCGTCGTCACCTACAAGCTCGCCGCTCACGCCGCCGACCTCGCCAAGGGCCACCCCGCCGCCAAGGTCCGCGACGACGCGCTCAGCAAAGCCCGCTTCGAATTCCGCTGGCGCGACCAGTTCAACCTGTCGCTCGACCCCGACACCGCCGAGCAATACCACGACCAGACGCTCCCCGCCGAGGGCGCCAAGTCGGCGCATTTCTGCAGCATGTGCGGCCCCAAATTCTGCTCGATGAAGATCAGCCAGGAAGTCCGCGACTTCGCCAAGCTGCAAAATCAGGACAGCGCCGGCTTCATCGCCGCCGAAGAGGCCGAAAAGGGCATGGCGGAAATGAGCCAGGTCTATGAGGACACCGGGCGCGAGCTGTATATGGGCGCGGGTGGGCGTGAACACGATTGAGCGGCTCCGGGTGGAGAAAGGATGACAGCCCATGCCAACCCTGCTCCGCCTGAACGGCTTCCGCTTCTATTTTTACAGTCACGAACCAAACGAGCCGCCGCACGTCCACATCGACCGCGGCGAGGCGACGATCAAAATCTGGCTGGACAGCCTCGAAGTGGCGAAAAGCCGGGGCTTTCGCGCGCACGAGATTTCTGGCATCATCGCGATGACAGCCGAGCATCGCGCGATGTTCGTGGAGAAGTGGCATGAATATTTCGGCTAAGCTAACCGACGAACGCGTCCTCGACGTCCGCTTTGACGAACACCGCCTGATCGTCGACCTGATGGACGGCCGCACCATATCCGTGCCGCTCGCTTGGTATCCCCGCCTCGCGGGCGCGACCCCCGAACAGCGCGCGCGCTGGGAAAAATGCGGCGGCGGCTACGGCATCCACTGGCCCGACGTGAACGAGGATTTGAGCACCGAAGGGTTGCTCAGAGGTGCGCCTGCCGCAAGGGCGGCGTGAGTTTGGGGGTTAAGTAAGCCGTCACCGTAATTCGATGACGGCTATGCAGCCCAACCATAGCCGTCATCCGCGAGGCGGACCCATTGATGCAGGACTCGCCGATAGCGAGTAACGAACCTGGCCTCTTCATCCCCTTTCAGAGGATAATCCGCAATCGAATATGCTTTCGAGCGAAGCACATCGAGGATCACCATGTCCTCGATTGCAAAATTGGGAAGGGCCTTCGACATCAGCCATAGACCAATCCTGCCATACTCTTCCGACAAGGCAGGGGCTTCGCTGAAGTACGGATAGACGATACGGGAAAACTTGTCCCCGACCTTGAGAGCCAAGACGTTCTCGACCTTGATGACGGCGTTCTCCCCGGGCACATTGTAGCGCCCATGGATGCTACCTTCTATCTCCTCAAAATCCTCGTTGTTTAGGCGGCGAAGCTCGTCCCACCACTTGAGGAATCCGGCACGTAGAGCAGGGTAAAGGCGTTCTCTACCCTTGTTGCTTTCGATCCGAACCAGCGTTGCGGCAGTCAGGTCGAATTTGTGAGTCGCATGATTCTTCGCATCTCGCCAGAAGCCGACGTGAAAGTCTCCGCCGCCGCCGTCGTCGCTGTGAACTTTCCGGATCTCATTCCGAATGTCGTCACGCAACTCGGAAATCAGCTTGTTTTCTGGCAAACTGAGAAGCTTCAAAGCTTTGCGCAAACTAATTTTTCTGAGCGACATGAAACTCCTCCAACATTGGGCAGTTCTCTAACTCGCCATACAAATTCTATTTACTTATTCCTAAAATCAGCAAATGCTTCAAGAAGCTTGAATGTGGCTTCCATGTCCAATCCGCCACCTGAGTATCTACACTCATATAGCCCCTGAAGATTTGAAGGCAAAGTGACTCCTTCCTCAACCAAGAGGATGAAGCGATTGAAATACCAAGCTCTAGCAACCCCAATTTCGATTAGGACGTTCTGATTTATCTGGGGAACTTCTTTCCCGTCCGCGTCAAAAAGCACGCCATCTACTCCGACGTGTATGACAGCCGCTTGGCATGAGCGCATGTCGTCCAAGACTTTGTCGGGAACAGGCTTGGCAGCCGTTTCCCTGTCTTTCGCAATGATTGGTTCAAACCCGCCGTGGCGAATAATCTTTTCGATTTGCCCAAGAATCTTCTGATTCTTACCGTGGGTGATAAACACACGCTTCACATCGGCGTGAGCGCTAGCCTTGGCATCAGAAGTCGTTCCCGAATCTGACAATCCTTCGTCGCTAGCATCGGCAACATTCTCTCCGAAGATAGAGAAGTCTGGCACCAAGCCCGGGTCGAGCGTCTCCGAGCCAAGATCATTTCTCACTGGCTTCCGCGGCAATCCCGCGTTGTCCAAGTGGACAAACTTCTCACCCTTAATATCGACGAGAACACTAGCGAACTCCGCATTCGCTTTCAAAATATCCAATCCCTGATCCGCCCGCTCTTTAGGCAAACCCATGTCAACCAGAACGTTTTTCGCTATAAGATCCTTGGGAAATTTAGCGTTGTCATATTTCAACAGAAATTCCCGAGGGATTCGAGATTTCATAATGGCCTCTTTCAGCCCTGCTTCAACGTCACCCTCTTCGGTTGGTCGAACGATTTTTAATCCAAGTGCGGTTACCTTGATTTCAGAAGCATTGTACCCGCCTTCGGTAAGCCCGTATGCGATCGAGGTTCCACAGAGGTTGCGCCACGGCCCGCTTGTCGGCGTTACGCCGAGCGACATGGCAACCCTGAGAGGAGCCGTGCCCTTACCCGCAAAGTCGTCCCAAATTGCCTTGGGCATCCGAAGAACTTGCTCAAGCGGGAGATTCGGAAACTCTGCCTGACTGACGATCACTCGCTTCGATTCCGCAGGTTGTTCCGATTTGGCGGCTTTTTTCAATGAATGACTCCCCGTTAACTATGCCAGAAATAGCTCAAACCGGGAACAAATCAAGCTGGATTCTTGCAGATAGAATCGTATGGCCGATAATATCTATATATCTAGTTGAATTATATATATATTATTTTTCACGATCACAACATACTGCGAACTTGGTCGGAAGAGGACGCTGGCGCGTAGCTCCAAATGCAGTGATTGCGGCTGTAGTTTGCGGGCAGCACTCTCTTCGCTCTGTCGGGCAACTGCCATTCGGCACCACCACCACACCATGCTACACCCCCACCCATGCGCGCCCGCAACCCCCTCTACGTCATGGCCAAGCCGCCGCCGGAGGTTCAGGCGCAGATCGCCGCACTCCCCCGCAACGATCCTTCGCGCGGCCCCCGTCTCCTCCGTGTCACGCTCATCTCGCTCTACGACCTGCACCATGTGCCGCCCGACTGGCTGCCCGCGACCATCGCCGCGCTCGATACCTTCGCCGCACCGCCCTTTCCGCTCCGCTTCGACCGGATCGAGAACCGCAAGGCGGTGACGCTGCGCACGCGCGAGCCGCTGGCCGGGGCGCGGGCGTTCCAGAAGGCGCTGGTGAACCATCTGCTGCGTGAGAAGGCGCCGATCATGGACGGCACCACCCCCGAACCGCACATCACGATCAACTATCGCGGCGACCGCCTGAACGCGCAAAAGATGCCGCCGATCGAATGGACGGTCGGGGAAATATTTCTGGTCGAAAGCGTTGTCGGCAAGACCACGCATATCGAGCACGGCCGCTGGGCACTCACGCCGCCCGGCAACTGAGCGCGAGGCACGACGGAAGAGGAGAGCAGCCATGGCGACGATCACGATCGGCAAACCCGCGGACAGGGCGCGGCTGCTCCACACTTTGGTGCTCGGCTTTTCCGCCGACCCGGTCGCGCGCTGGGCCTCGCCCGACGCCGCGACCTATCTCGACCGCCGCCACCAATTCTTCGATGCCTTCGGGGGCGCGGCGTTCGCGCATGAGACCGCATTCGTCGCCGACGACGGCGCCGCGGTCGCGACCTGGCTGCCGCCCGGGGTCGAGCCCGACGGCGCGGTCATGGCCGCGATCATGGACGAGCAGACACCCGCCGGCCGCAAGCCCGAGATGGACGACCTCTTCGAACAGATGGACCGCTTTCACCCGAAGGAGCCGCACTGGTACCTGCCGCTGATCGCCGCCGATCCGGCGTATCGCGGCCGCGGTCTCGGCAGCGCGCTGATGGAAGCGGCGATCGCGCGCATCGACGCCGACGGGCGCCCCGCATGGCTCGAAAGCTCGAACCCGCGCAACATATCATTTTATCAGCGCTTCGGCTTCGAAATCGTCGGTGAAATCCGGACCGCAACCTCACCGGTCCTGACCCCGATGCTCCGGCCGGGGCGGGGGTGACGCCCCCGCCGCCTGGTTGCAGCGACGGATAGGCCGTTGCCCCCCCCCGGCATTGCCAACCCCCGCCCCGCGGCATATCCTTGCGCCATGTCGCACGCCTCGAACATCGTCCATTGCACCGGTCCCGGCGACCGCCATGCGCTCGACGGCATTTCGCGGCGCCACCGCAGCGGCGATCTCGACGTGCTTTGCCCGGTCTGCCTCGGCTATGGCCAGTGGAACAGCCAGATCGACCTCGTCAGCCAGCGCTCGATCCGCGTCGCCTGCCCCAAGTGCGACGGGCGCGGGTGGATCGAGACCGGCGACGATCCCGTCCCCTCGCACGACATCGAGCGGAGCGCCGAGGGCCATCCGGTGTGGACCGTGCGGCTGGACCCGTCCGACGACAGGGAGTGAACCCCGTCCGCCGACCCGAGTGGCGGCGCGCCCGCCACGGCTCGACGCGCCGCTCCGTCCCCGATAGGCTGGCGGCATTTGCCGGAAAGGGAGAGTGACGATGCGCGGACAAGCCTGGCCGATGGTAATTGCGATGCTGGCGCTGGCCGGATGCGGCAAGGCGGAGGCGCCCGCCGAACCCGAAACCGCGGCGCCCGAAAAGTCGGTGCTCGCCGAGGGGCCCGCGGCCGAGATCAGCAGCATCGCCGAAGCCGACCTGCCGCCCGGCGTGCGCGACGCGGTGCTCGCGCGCGTCCCCGGGATGAAAATCGCCGAGACCGAGCGCAAGGAACGCGGCGGCAAGATCTTCTTTGACGTCGAGGGGACGCGCCCCGACGGCAGCCCCGTCGAACTCGACCTGATCGAGGAGGCGGGGAAATACCGCGTCGTCGAGATGCAGCGCGACATCGCGTGGGCCGACGCCCCCGCGCCGGTGCGCGCCGCAGCCGGGGCGGCGGCCGACGCCTTCACACCCGCGCGCGTCATCGAAAGCACGCAGGAGGATGGCACGATCGTCTATGAACTCTTCGCGCCGGGCAGGGCCGACGAACCCGCCGCCGAGGTGAACTGGAAGGACGGCAAGGCGATGCTGCGCACGACACGCAACGAATATTGACGCAAGATACGCCGATGACCGATACGCCCACCGGCCCCGATGCGGGCGCGACCTTCTACCACGGCACGCGCGCCGACCTCGCTGTCGGCGACCTGCTCGCCGCGGGCCGGACGAGCAATTACGGCACCGACAAGCCGCTGTCGTGGATCTATTTCTCCGCCGCATTGGAATCGGCGATCTGGGGCTGCGAGCTTGCGGCGGGAGAAGGCCGCGAGCGCATCTATATCGTCGAGCCGACCGGCGACTGGTTCGACGACCCCAATCTCACCGACAAGAAATTCCCCGGCAACCCGACGCGCAGCTACCGCAGCCACGCGCCGCTGCGCGTCGTTGGCGAGGTCGAAAGCTGGACGCCGCACGCGCCCGAGGTGCTGCAACATATGAAGGACAGCCTCGCGAAGCTGAAGGCCGAAGGAAGGGATGTGATCATCGACTGAGCCGATCCTCCCAGCCCATATCTTCGTCATCCCGGCACAGACCGGGATCTCGCCCGTGCTTTGTGACGCGAGGTCGAGATCCCGGCCTGCGCGGGGATGACGGGAACAAGAAACGGAGCAAGATACCCCATGCCCTCCCCCATCCGCACCCTTACCCGCGCCGCGCTGCTCGCACTCCTGCTCGCGCTCACACCCGCCGCCGCTGCCACACAACCCGCCGCGCCCGCCCCGCTCCAGCAGCTGCGCATCTACGAAATCCCGCACGCCAACGAAGGCGTATTCCACGACCGCTTCCGCGATCACGCGCTGCGCATCATGGCGCGCCACGGCTTCGCGGTGCGCTCGATCTGGCGCAGCGAGCATCAGGACAAGGTCGAGTTCGTCTATCTGCTCGACTGGCCCGACGCCGCGGCGATGAAAGCGGCGTGGGACGCCTTCATGGCCGATCCCGAATGGGCGGCGATCAAGAAGGAAACGGGCGCGCGCCACGGCCGCTTCGTCGATGCGAT
>CBJKNR010000205.1:0-6692 GCA_966417555.1 uncultured Sphingopyxis sp. | reverse complement strand
GGCCGTGCGACCGGCGCGGTCCATGCCGCCGCTTTCTGTACGCCCACGGGCGATATCCTGGTCGCACGCGAGGATGTCGGGCGGCACAATGCGCTCGACAAGCTGATCGGCGCGCTGGCGCGCGCGGGCGTCGATCCGGCGGGCGGCTTCATCCTGCTGTCGGCGCGGTGCAGCTACGAGCTGGTCGAAAAGACGGTGCGCGCGGGATGCCCGATGCTGGTGACCATCTCGGCACCGACGAGCCTTGCCGCGACACGCGCAGCTGCGGCGGGGCTGACACTTGTCGCGCTGGCGCGGCCCGACGCGGCGCTGATCGTGAGCGACGCGCAGGGGATGATCGCGTGAAGACGCTGGGCGCGGTGCTCGCGGGCGGACGGTCGAGCCGCTTCGGGTCGGACAAGGCGCTTGCGATGCTGGATGGCCGGACCCTGCTCGACCATGCGAGAGCCGCGCTCGCGCCGCACTGCGACGCGCTCGTCATCGTCGGCCGCGCGGACGGGATCGCCGACTGGCCGCGCCCCGGCATGGGGCCGCTCGGGGCCTTTGCCGGAGCACTCGGCCATGCGGAGGCCGGGGGTTTCGATCGGCTGCTGACCGCTTCCGTCGACTGCGTGCGCCTGCCCCCCGACCTTGGCCTATTGCTCGAACCCGCTCCCGCCTTTTTCGACAGCCAGCCGGTGATCGGGCTGTGGCCCGTCGCGGCACTCGGCGAGCTGCGCGCGATGCTGACGGAGGAAAGCGATCTGGCGGTTCGCGCCTTTGCGCGGCGCATCGGCGCGCGCGCGGTGACGAGCGATTTCACACCGCCCAACATCAACAGCGTCGCCGACCTCGACCGGCTGGCGCACGGCCCGTCCTAGCCAATCGCGACGACGCGCACGGGAATCGATTTCGCCGCGGGGCAACCGCTCGTCCGGTCGTAGAAACCGAGCGGGAGCAGCGGGTTGAGTTCGGGATAATAGCCCGCGACCGAGCCGCGCGACATCGGATAGTCGATGATCGTAAGCCCCTCGACACGGCGCGCAATCCCGTCGGCGCCGATCGTCTCGAGCGCCACCTTCGCTCCCGCCTCCAGCCCGCGGTCGGCGATGTCGCCCGCATCCATGAACAGGATCATCCGGTCGTTATACACGCCGCGATAGCGGTCGTTGTAGCTGTATATCGTTGTGTTGAACTGGTCGTGCGAACGCACCGTGGCGAGCCGGAGCATCGCTGGATCTTCGACCGGCGCGTTGACCGCAAGCCCCGGCAGCACGAGGAAATTGGCCTTGCCGTTCGGCGTCGCCCACACGCGGCGCCGCGGCGGGATGTCGAGGTGGAAACCGAGCGGCGCCGTGATGCGCTCGGCAAAGCCTTCGTAGAGCGCGGGATAGACTTCGGCGATCTTGTCGCGGATCAGGCCGTAATCGTCGATATACGCGGCCCAATCGACCTTGCTTTCGGGCAGCGTCGCCATCGCCATGCGGCAGACGATCTCGGTCTCGGGCAGCAAATGCGCGCTCGCGGGGTCCAGCACGCCGCGCGAGGCGGTGACGTTCGACATCGAATCCTCGATCGTCACGAATTGCTCGCCCTTGGCCGTCTCGATGTGTTCGGAGCGCGCGACGACGGGCAGGATCAGCGCGTCCTTGCCGTGAACGAGGTGCCCGCGGTTGAGCTTGGTCGCGATACCGACGGTGAGGTCGAGCTTTCGCATCGCATCGTAGGAGCGGTCGGTGTCGGGCACCGCGCGCACGAAATTGCCGCCGAGGCCGATGAAGACCTTGGCAGTGCCCGTCAGCATCGCCTCGACCGACTCGACCGCATGGTGGCCATGCCCGCGCGGCGGTTCGAACCCGAAGACATCGCGCACCCGGTCGAGATAGGCTTGGCTCGGCTTTTCGTCGATCCCGACGGTACGGTCGCCCTGCACGTTCGAATGGCCGCGGATCGGCGAGATGCCCGCGCCGGGCTTGCCGAAATTGCCCTTGAGGAGGAGCAGGTTCGCGATCTGCTGGACGAGTTCCGAGCCCCGCTGATGCTGGGTCACGCCCATGCCATAGCAGATGATCGTCGCGTTCGAGCGGATGTAGATTTCGGCGCAGCGCCGGATCTGCGCCTCGTCGATTCCCGACGCGGCGATGAGATCAGGCCATGTCTGCGCATCGATGTCGGCCTTCAGCGCATCGAAGCCCTCGGTATGATCACGAATGAAATCATGATCGAGCACCGCTTCGCCCGCCGCGTCGCGCTCGAACAATATCTTCATCATGCCCTTCAGCAGCGCGAGGTCGCCGCCGATCTTGATATGCACGAACTCGCTGCTGACCTCGGTCGAGCCGAAGGTCGCCATCTGGACGATGTCCTGCGGCTCGGTGAACTTGATCAGCGCGCGTTCGGGCATCGGGTTGACCGCGACGATCGGCACCCCGCGCTTTCGCGCCTCGACGAGCGGCGTCATCATCCGCGGCGCGTTGGTCCCGGCATTGTGGCCGATCAGGAAGATGGCCTCGGCATGCTCGAAATCATCGAGAATCACCGTACCCTTGCCGATCCCGATCGAGTGCGGCAGACCCCGGCTCGTCGGCTCATGGCACATGTTCGAACAATCGGGAAAATTGTTGGTGCCGAACTCGCGCACGAAGATCGAATAGAGGAAGGCGGTTTCGTTCGCGGTGCGGCCCGAGGTGTAGAATTCGGCCTCGTGCGGACTCGCGAGCGCGCGCAAATGCCGGCCGATGAGAGCAAAGGCATCGTCCCAGCTGACCGGCACATAATGGTCGCTCGCCGCGTCGTAGCGCATCGGCTCGGTCAGCCGGCCCTGCATTTCGAGCCAATAGTCCGACCGCGCCATCAGGTCGGTCACGCTATGCTGCGCGAAGAAATCGCGCGTGACGCGGAATTTCGTTGCCTCATGCGCGAGTGCCTTCGCGCCATTCTCGCAAAATTCGAGCTTCCTGGTGCAGGTCGCGTCGGGAAAGGCGCAGCTCGGGCATTTGAAGCCGCCGGGCTGGTTCATCGAGAGCAAGGCGCGCGACCCCTTGGTCACGACGCTCTGTTCGAGCAGCACCTTCGCGGTCGCCGCCGCCGCGCCCCAACCGCCGGCGGGGCTGGTATAGCTCTTGTAGCGGGGGTGTCCGTCAGCCATCACGCGGATTAAAGCACAATGGCCCGCCTCTGGCCATCAACCTTGGGGTGCAGCGGCGGCGCGACAAATGACCGCCGAACGGCTCCTTTTCAAAAATCGAACCCGGGCTGCGCCTCATCCTTTGGCGCCGATGCCGGCGCCGCCTCGACCGCCACGCCTTCGAGTTCGAGCATGCGGGCCTTGGACAAGGATCCGCCCGGCGCGGAAAAGCCGCCGATCCGACCGCCTGCCCCAAGGACCCGGTGGCAGGGAATGATCAGCGGAACCGGATTTCGTGCCATCGCCTGTCCGACGTCGCGCGCAAATTCGGGGCCGGCGCCCAGCGCCCTGGCGACCGCGCCATAGGTGCTCGTCTCGCCCCACCCGAGCCCGCGCACGAACCTGTAGACCCGCTCGAAAAAGGGATCCTGTCTGCCGAGATCGACCGGCGTCGCGCCGAAATCGATCCTTTCGCCCGCAAAATAGCGGCGGACATCGTCGACGATCGCGCCGACCGCGCGCGGCGGCCCGGCCGGCGCCGCATCCGGAAAGCGGCGGAGCAGTGCACGCTCTGCCTCACTCGCGCTCGCGTCGGGTAGCCGCAGCGCACAAATCCCGCCCGCGTTCCAGCCAAGCGCCGCGAAACCCGCCGCGGTTTCGAACAGATGATATTCGGCACGCCCTGTCATGCCACCCATATTCGGTCGCCTCGGCCGAAATGCAATATCGGGCGCAAGCCGACCGGCGGCTTTCCCGATGAGCCGGCGAAAAATTGTCATCGGGACAGAACAAGATCGTCGCAAAGGCCGGGCAAGGCCCCCTCCCCGCAGACATCGAACGGGAATGGCGCGCCCGGCAGGATTCGAACCTGCGACCACCCGCTTAGAAGGCGGGTGCTCTATCCAGCTGAGCTACGGGCGCGCAGCGCTGTTTGCGTCGCGCGGCGAATAGCGCGGTTTGCGTGGGCTGCAAAGCGGGTTAAGCAGCGTGCGATGACCGACCCGACCGTCTCCGCCGCCCGACCCGCCGCCGTCAGCGCGGCAAGCATTCGCCACTTTCGTTATTATGACCTTGTGATGGCGGCGTTCGTCGCCGTCCTCCTGCTCAGCAACATCATCGGCGCATCAAAGCTGTCGACGGCCGGCGGGCTGACGTTTGGCGCGGGAATCCTGTTTTTCCCGATCAGCTACGTGATCGGCGACGTGTTGACCGAAGTCTATGGTTACGCGCGCGCGCGCCGTGTCATCTGGGCGGGATTCGCCGCGCTGCTGTTCATGGCGGTAATGAGCTGGATCGTGCTCGCCATGCCGCCGGCGCAGGACTGGTGGTGCAGCGGAACCGATACGCTGACGCTGAAATCGGGCGCCCCGGGCGGAACCGGTGCGATATGCCAGGCGACCTATGAAAGCGTGTTCGGCGCCGCGTGGCGGATCGTGCTGGCCTCGATGGCCGCCTTCTGGGCGGGCGAGTTCGTCAACTCCTATGTCCTCGCGCGCATGAAACTCGCGACCGGCGGGCGTTTCCTCTGGATGCGCACGATCGGTTCGACGGTCGTCGGACAGGGGATCGACAGCCTGATCTTCTATCCGATCGCCTTTCTGGGCATCTGGGAGACCGAACAGGTGCTGCTCGTCCTGACGACCAACTGGGCGATGAAGGTGGCTTGGGAAGCCGCATTGACGCCTGCAACCTATGTCGTGGTGGGCGCGTTGAAGCGGCGCGAAGGTGTCGATGTGTTCGACGAAGGCACCGATTTCAATCCCTTCGGCGCCAAGGTTTGATTTTCCAATGACCCTTATCGAATTCGCCGCCCTGTTTACGCAGCAGAAGAGCTCGCTCGTCGCCTCGACCGAGCTCAGCAAGGACGCGCTGCATATCTATTTCGGGCTCGCCCTGTTCGTCGCTGTCCGGCTCCTGTGGCGCTGGCGCGGAGGATGGCTGGTCGCATGGTGCGCGGTGCTGGCGATGGCCTGCGGCGGCGAGTGGCTCGACATCACAGCGGAGGCCAGCCGGTCGGCGATCCAGCCCGACGCGGCGCATTGGCACGACATCTGGAACACGATGTTCTGGCCGACCGTGCTGCTGCTCGTCGGCCAGTGGCTTCACCCCCGCGCGCAGCGCGCGGCCGATGCGTCAGGCGAGGACGCCGAGCGCAGCCTCGAACAGGCGTAGCCCGTCGGTGCCGCCATGCGCGCGATCGATCGCACGTTCGGGATGCGGCATCATGCCGAGCACATTGCTCGCATCGTTGAGGACGCCCGCGATGTCGCGCGCCGAGCCGTTGACCCCGTCGGCGTAGCGGAAGGCGATGCGCCCTTCGCCCTCGATCCGGTCGAGCGTCGCCGCGTCGGCGAAATAATTGCCGTCATGGTGCGCGACCGGGATGTTGATCTCTTCGCCGGCGTCATAGCTCGCGGTGAACAGCGACTGGCTGTTCTCGACCTTGAGCCGCACGGTGCGGCACACGAAGTTGAGCCCCGCGTTGCGCATCAGCGCACCCGGAAGCAGCTGCGCCTCGGTCAGCACCTGGAAGCCGTTGCAGACGCCGAGCACGGGAACGCCGCGCCCGGCGGCATCCGAAACCGCGCGAAGGATCGGCGAGCGCGCTGCCATCGCGCCCGAGCGGAGATAGTCGCCATAGGAAAAGCCGCCGGGAAGCGCGATGAAGTCGACACCGTCCGGCAGTTCGCTTTCGCGGTGCCACACCATCGCGGGTGCCCGGCCCGTGACCTGCTCCAGCGCGACCGCCATGTCGCGGTCGCAGTTCGAACCCGGAAAGACGATGACGGCGGTCTTCATGGCTTGCTCCTTCGTTCGACTTATGCGCGTTCGATGCGGTAGTTTTCGATCACCGTGTTGGCGAGCAGCCTCGCGCACATGGCGTCGAGATCGGCGTCGCTCGTGCCATCGGCAACATCGAGCTCGATGAAGCGGCCGGCGCGGACGTCCGACACACCGCCGAAGCCGAGCCCTTCGAGCGCATGATGGATCGCCTTGCCCTGCGGGTCGAGCACCCCCGGCTTGAGCGTCACATAGACATTCACTTTCATCGGGCGGACCTTTTGCTGGAAGGGCGGGGAGATGCGCGCGCCTATGCCCGCGAATCACGTTTCGGGCAAGGGTCGCGGCCACGAAAAATATGGCCGTTCGCATTGCGAACCAGTCGCATCTTTCCTGTTGCGAATCCTTCGCACTATCCC
This sequence comes from uncultured Sphingopyxis sp., assembly GCA_966417555.1. Classification (GTDB taxonomy): domain Bacteria; phylum Pseudomonadota; class Alphaproteobacteria; order Sphingomonadales; family Sphingomonadaceae; genus Sphingopyxis. Next base: position 386 of record CBJKNR010000205.1, on the reverse strand, counting down.
TAAATCAGCCTTGTTGAGAAGGATTCGCACATGGTCGTCTGTGTCTGCAACGCAATAAGGGAAAGCCAGCTGCGCGATGTCGTGCGGAATGGCGAAGTCCGGTGCGCCAAGGCGGCCTATGCGCAATTGGGTCGCAAACCCAAGTGCGGACAATGCCTGTCATTCGCTCGCAATATCATCAGCGACGTCGCCGCGACCGCCTGATTTTTCGCAGATTTCTGCCATTTTCACCCTTGGCCTGATGGGGTCCGGGGCGGTATGATGCCGCCACTCCCGCAACTAAGAAAATGACAGGACGAATATCATGAAGGGCGACGAAAAGGTCATCGACTTCCTCAACGAAGCGCTCAAGAACGAGCTGACCGCGGTCAACCAATATTGGCTGC
>CBJKNR010000204.1:0-6721 GCA_966417555.1 uncultured Sphingopyxis sp. | reverse complement strand
AGTCCCGCGGTGACAGGAATCGTCGTTCCTCACCATTTTTGCGTCATTGCGAGCGCAGCGAAGCAATCCAGAGCGGCTTGTCACGCCCTGGATTGCTTCGCTGCGCTCGCAATGACGGATGAAATGGAGGCGGGTTGATATGATCTATCCCACCCGCCGCGCGATCTATCTGCTGCTCGCGGGCGCCCCGATGGCGCTCGCGCTCGGGCTGGTCCGGCCCGAGCTGTGGCTGGTCGCGCCCGGCTGGATCGGCGTGATCCTCGCCTGTCTGATCCTCGACACCATCGCCGGGGCGAACCCGCGCCACTTGGCGCTCGACGCGCGTTTCCCGCACCAGGTCGGCGTCGGTGATCCGTTCGACCTGTCGCTCACCGCAAGCGGCCGCGGCGTCCCGCCGCGCGCCGAGCTCGCGCTCGCGCTCGACGAGCGGCTCGCCGAGGGCGGGCGGCTTGCGGGCGACATGCGGCGCGCGGATAGGGGAGAGGCGCTCGTCCGCACGCTCGCGCTTACCGCATCGCGGCGCGGGCAGGCGCGCATCGAGGCGCTGTGGATCCGCTGGGCGGGGCCCCTCGGGCTGGTGTGGAAGCAGCGCAAATTCGCGATCGACGGCACGATCCATGTCGTGCCCAGCCTGCGCGCGGTGACCGACGAAGGCAGCCGGCTGTTCCAGCGCAACAGCTGGTTCGGCCTGCGTCAGCAGCGTTTCCGCGGCGAAGGCACCGAATATGAGGCGCTCGCCGAATATCAGCCGGGGATGGACCGGCGCGCGATCGACTGGAACGCCTCGGCGCGCCACGTCAAGCTGCTCGCCAAGGAATATCGCGTCGAGCGCGACAATCGTGTGGTTCTGGCGATCGACAGCGGGCGGACGATGGCCGAGCCCGTCGGCGGCATGCCGCGCGTCGACCGCGCGGTGTCGGCGGCGCTGCTCCTCGCTTATGCCGGATTGAAACTCAACGACCGGATCAGCTTCTTCTCCTTTGCTGCCAAGCCGCAGACGCTGACCCCCGCCTATATGCACACACAGGATTTCCCGGCGTTGCAGCGCGCCGCTAGCCTGATCGACTATGCGCATGTCGAAAGCAATTTCACCCTCGCGCTCACCACACTGTCGGCGCAGCTCAACCGCCGCTCGCTGATCATCCTCTTCACCGAATTCACCGACGCGACGAGCGCCGACCTGATGATCCGCGCCGCGGGACGGCTGGTGCAGAAGCACCGCCTGCTGTTCGTCGTGATCCGCGACGAGGAGGTCGAAAGCGAAGAGCGGCGGCGCCCCGAGACCGGCGCCGACGTCACGCGCTCGAACGTCGCCGCCGCGATGCTGCGCGACCGCCAGCTGGTGATCGCGCGGCTCCAGCGCCTCGGCGCCGACGTCATCGAGGTGCCCGCCGACGCGATGGGGGCGAGCGCGGTCGAGGCCTATCTCGGCATCAAAAGGCAGGGCAGCCTGTGATCCCGCCCGCCGCTCCTGCACGGACCATCGACGCACCGAGCTTCTCGACCAGCCGCTTCCGCGCCGAGCGCGAGGCCGACTGGATCGCCTTCGACCTCTTGCTGACGAAGCTCGAGAAGAAGGGCGCGAAGGCGCTGACCAGCGACGAGCTCCTCCAGCTGCCCCTTCTCTACCGCGCGACCTTGTCGTCGCTGTCGATCGCGCGCGCGACGAGCCTCGACAAGGCGCTGCTCGACCATCTCGAGGCTCTGTCGATCCGCGGCTACTTCCTTGTCTATGGCGTCCGCGAGAGCCGCTGGAGCCGTCTCCGCCGCTTTTTCCTCTACGACTGGCCCGCCGCGGTGCGATCGGTGTGGAAGGAGACGTTGATCATCGCGCTCGTCATCCTGCTCGGCGCGCTGACCAGCTATTCGCTCGTCGCGAGCAACCCCGAATGGTATTTCAACTTCGTCCCCGAGGAAATGTCGGGCGGCCGCGACCCGCGCGCGACCGCCGAATTTCTTCAGTCGACGCTGGGGCATGGCAAGGCGGCGGCGGGCAAGGGCGAAAGCGGGCTGCACGTCTTCGCGACCTATTTGTTCACGCACAACAGCCAGGTCTCGATCCTGTCTTTCGCGCTGGGCTTTGCCTTTGGCGTTCCGACGCTGATGCTCGAATATTATCAGGGCATCGGGCTCGGTGCGATGATGGCGGTCTTTTCGTCGAAGGGGCTGGGTTATGATTTCGGCGGGTGGCTGTTCATCCACGGCACCACCGAATTGTTCGCCGCCGCCCTGTCGGGCGCCGCCGGCCTTCGCATCGGGACGGCGGTCGTCTTCCCCGGCGCGCGCGGACGCCTGCAAGCCGCGTCCGAGGCGGGGCGGAGCGCGGGCAAGGTGATGGTCGGCGTCATATTGATGCTGTTCGCCGCGGGGCTGCTCGAAGGTTTCGGGCGCCAGCTGATCACCGACACGATGCTGCGCTATGCGATCGGCTCATTGATGCTGCTCTTCTGGCTCGGCTATTATTACATCCCGCGGCGCGAGGATGTGACATGACCGCCGCCGCCAACGCGAAACAGCGCACCGCGAAGGCGAAGAAGATCCGCCAGTTCGTGACGCCCGAAGGTGTCGACCTCGAACTCAGGATCGCGAGCGCCGGGCTGCGCTTCGGCGCGCTGCTCGTCGACCTCATCCTGATCCAGGTCGCGCTCCTCCTCTTCTTCCTTCTGGTGCTGTGGGCCGGCCTCGCTTCGCAATCCGACGTCGCGGTCGTCATCTGGCTGCTCGGCGCCTTTCTGCTGCGCACTTTCTGGTTCATCGGGTTCGAGCTGGGCTCGCGCGCCGCGACGCCGGGCAAAAGGTTGATGGGCATTCGCGTCGTCGCGCGCGACGGCGGGCGCCTCACCGCCGACGCGGTGGTCGCGCGCAACCTGATCCGCGAACTCGAAATCTTCCTGCCGCTGATGATGCTGGGGGCGGGCGCCGCCGAGGATATGGTGTCGGGGTGGATCATGCTTGCGGGCGTGCTCTGGTCGCTGACGCTCAGCCTCTTCCTGCTGTTCAACCGCGACCGGATGCGCATGGGCGACCTGATCGCGGGGACCTGGGTCGTGATGGCGCAGCGTGTGAAACTCGACGCCGACATCGCGGTCGAGGCCGCGGGCGACGCCATGACCTTCACCGAGGCCGAACTCGCCGTTTACGGCATTTTCGAGCTGCAGGAACTCGAACGCGTGCTCCGCGGCCGCGATCCGCGCGCGATGCGCGAGGTCGCCGACGCGATCCGCGCCAAGATCGGACGCCCCGTCGCCGAAGAGGATGACGTCTTCCTGCTTTCCTATTACCGCGAGTTAAAGGCCCGGCTCGAACGCAAATTGCTGTTCGGCAAGCGGCGAGAGGATAAATATGCGAGCGACTGATACCAGCGTTACCGAGGCTCTCCACGCGCGCCGCTCGGTGCGCGCCTTTACCGGCCAGCCCGTCGATCCGGCACTGCTCAGGGAGATTTTCGCGACGGCGCAGCGCGCGCCCTCGGGCGGCAACCTCCAGCCTTGGCAGGCGACGCTCCTCACCGGCGAGCCGTGGCAGGCGGTCAAGGACGCGGTCGCGGCGCGGATTGCGATGGGGCGCGACGGGCAGGAGCCCGAATATGACATCTACCCGCCGGCGCTGACCGCGCCGTGGACCGACCGGCGCTTCGGGGTCGGCGAGGCGCTTTACGCGTCGCTCGGTATCCCGCGCGAGGACAAGGCGGGGCGGCTCGCTCGGTTCATGGACAATTACCGGGGTTTCGGCGCACCGGTGATGCTTTTCCTCCACTGCTCGCGCATCATGGGGCCGCCGCAATGGTCGGACATGGGCATGTGGCTGCAATCGGTGATGCTGCTGCTCGTCGAACATGGCCTTGCAAGCTGCCCGCAGGAATGCTGGGCGATGTATGGTGCAACCATCCGCCGCACATTGGGGCTGGACGAGGGGCAGATTTTGTTCACCGGGCTCGCGATCGGCTATGCCGACACCGAAGCGGCAGTGAACCGGTGGCCGGTGCCGCGCGCACCGATCCACGAAGTGATTGATTGGCAGGGATTTTGACGATGATCAGCACGCAGCCGGGTTTTCGCTATGGCGCCCTCAGCGCGCTGATGCTGGTCGCCGCGGGCTGTACGGCAATCCCGCAGCCCGAAGCACCGCCCCCTGCACCGCGTCCGGTCGCCCCGGCACCGACGCCCGCACCGCTGCCGACGCCCAGCGCCGGTTGGGAGGATCGCGCGGTCGATCGCGGCGCATGGCGCTACGACGCCGCGAACCGCACCGCCGCCTTCGTTCCGGCGGGCGGCGCAACCCCGCTTCTCAGCATGACGTGCAGCGGCAGCGGCATCCGCATGACCTCGGCGCTCGCCGGCAATGTCAGCCTGCGGACCAGCGCCGGCACCGACCAGATCCGGTTCGACGGTGGCAGCGCAAATCTCGGCAATCGCGACCCCCGGCTTGACCGCATCGCCTTCAGCCGCGGCCGCTTCGCTCTCGAAACCCCGGGCGGCGGCGCGCTGACGTTGCCGGTGCAGTCGGAGATCGGCCGCGTGATCGAGGATTGCCGGTAGCCGGCGTTCGTTTTCGCAGGCCGGCCTATCCATCATCGTCACCCCGGACTTGATCCGGGGTCGGGCTTTTCCCCAGCTGTCACGGCTCGACCCATCCGGGAGTGGGTAGCGGGACCCCGGGTCAACCCCGGGGTGACGAAGGAAAACAGTACTTTCCTACATTATCCGGCTGTGTCAGCCTTCGAGCTGGCTCTTTCGATCGTCGATCATCACCCCACTACCTCCGCACCGCGCCTTAAAGCGACAAGGGAGACAGTTTCGACACATCCATGCGTATCCTTTGTCGCCTTAAGACCACAAAGGACGCACATCGGAGGCATCGATGCGGGGCTTTTGTGGCTTTAGCCGCCCAGCTGGACGGTGCCGCCCCTGATCCATCCCCAGCGGCACGGGCCCTGATATTCGCGGGCATTGGGCACCGACTTGCCGACGCCGCACATGTCGGGATCGGTCCCGGGCGCGGCGAAGACGACGCCGAACCAGCTGTCATTCCCGGCCGCCTCGCACAGCGAGACATTCGCGCCGCCGGCGAGCTTCGCCTTGACCGCGCGCGTCTCGTTCGGCGCCCAATAGACGTCGGTGCCGCCCGCCTTGACGCGGCTGATGCTCGAACAGGCGGGCAGGCTCGGCCCTTCGGTGCCGATCATCACGGCGCGCGTCGCCAGCGGCTCGCCGGCGAGCGCCGGCGCATTGTCGGCGGGTGGCGCGGGCTGGCTGCAAGCGGCGAGCGCAGCGATCGAAAGGACGGCGAGAGGCAGGGCGATACGATGTTTCATGCCCGCGAAACTAGCCGCCATGGCGCGGGGGCGCAACGCTCGTCGTCCCGGGCCCGAGAGCCGCATTTTCGCTTGGGTTTTGCGGGCTCCGACCCTATATAATCGATATGACAGACATGCCCGAAAACGGCGCGCCCGAAAGCGCCTCCAAACAACCCAACGCAAATGCCTATGGCGCCGATTCGATCAAGGTCCTGAAGGGCCTCGACGCGGTGCGCAAACGCCCGGGCATGTATATCGGCGACACCGACGACGGGTCGGGTCTGCACCACATGGTGTTCGAGGTTTCGGACAATGCGATCGACGAGGCGCTCGCCGGCCACTGCGACCTCGTCCTGATCACCCTGAACAGCGACGGGTCGGTCAGCGTCGAGGACAATGGCCGCGGCATCCCCACGGGCATCCACGCCGAGGAAGGCATTTCCGCAGCCGAAGTCATCATGACCCAGCTCCACGCCGGCGGCAAGTTCGAGAACACCAGCGACGACAATGCCTACAAGGTGTCGGGCGGCCTGCACGGCGTCGGCGTCAGTGTCGTCAACGCGCTTTCGGAATGGCTCGAACTCACGATCTGGCGTGACGGCGAAGAGCATTGGATGCGCTTCGAGCATGGCAATTCGGTCGCGCCGCTCAAGGTCAACGGTCCTGCGCCCGCGGGCAAGAAGGGCACGCGCGTGACCTTCCAGGCGTCGACCGAGACGTTCAAGAATGTCACCGAATTCGATTTCGAAAAGCTCGAGCATCGCTATCGCGAGCTCGCCTTCCTCAATTCGGGGGTGCGCATCAAGCTCGTCGATGCGCGTCACGCCGAGCATCAGACGCACGACCTCTTTTACGAGGGGGGGATCGCGGCGTTCGTCAAATATCTCGACCGCAACAAGAATGCGCTGCTGCCCGATCCGATCGCGATCAGCAGCGAGCGCGACGGCATCGGCATCGACGTCGCGCTCGAGTGGAACGACAGCTATTACGAAAATGTCCTCTGCTTCACGAACAACATCCCGCAGCGCGACGGCGGTACGCACTTGGCGGCGTTCCGCGCCGCGCTGACACGCACATTGAACGGCTATGGCGAAAAGTCGGGGATGCTGAAGAAGGAAAAGGTCAGCCTGACCGGCGAGGATATGCGCGAAGGCCTGACCGCGATCGTCTCGGTCAAGCTGCCCGACCCGAAATTCTCGTCGCAGACCAAGGACAAGCTGGTTTCGTCCGAAGTCCGCCAGCCGCTCGAAAGCCTGATGGCCGACCGGATGACCGAATGGCTCGAGGAGAATCCGGCGCACGCGAAAGCGGTGATCCAGAAGGTCATCGACGCCGCCGCGGCGCGCGAGGCCGCGAAAAAGGCGCGCGAGCTGCCGCGGCGCAAGGGCGCGATGGACATCGCGAGCCTGCCCGGCAAGCTTGCCG
>CBJKNR010000203.1:0-6730 GCA_966417555.1 uncultured Sphingopyxis sp. | reverse complement strand
GCCATCCGTTGAGGCCTGGCTGGACCTTGTCGGGCAGGCCTCCCGCGCGCGTCGGCAGCCGTCGCAGCCGAGCTCTCGCTCCACGTCGAGCGCGCGAACGCGGCGGGCCGCCGCGCTGTCGTCCACGTGGTCCATGGCTCAAAGTCCGGATTGACCCTCCCCGCGTTTGCCGACGTCGAGCGGCTTGTTTCGGCGTATGGTGATGCCATGACGGTCGTCGTCGACGCCTGTCAGCTTCGTATCGCGCCGGCGACTGTACGCCGCTATCTCGAACTCGGCTGCGTCGTGCTGATGACCGGGTCGAAATTTGCCGGCGGCCCACCGTTCAGCGGCTTTGCTCTCGTGCCGGGCACGGTTCGCAACCGCGCCCTGCCGTTGCCGCCCGGACTTCGCCGCCTTGCCAATCGCGCCGAATGGCCGGTCGACTGGCCCGGTGCCGACTGCCTCGAAGCGCGCGGCAACTTCGGCCTGCTGCTTCGCCTCGAGGCCGCGCTGATCGAGATGGAACGCTTCGCAGCCCTGCCCGTCGAGCGGATCGCCGAAGCGACCGCGCGCTTCAGCCATCACGTCATGACCCTGGTCAAGCGGCTGGAACTCGCCGAGGTGCCGGGCGCGGGCGGCGTGTCGTGTCTTGCGAGCGAGACGCTCCGTACGCTCGATCTGTCCGTGCGATGGCCGGACTGCGACTTCGATGCCGCGCGGCTCGTACACGGCCAGATCGCGCGCCAGTCGCGCCATTGGCTCGGCCGCGAGATTCGTCTCGGCCAGCCGGTGAAGACGCACCGGATGCCCGATGGGCGCGTTGCCGGCACGCTCCGCCTTTCCCTGTCGATGCCCTTGATGGCCGAACTGGCGTTGTTGCAGGATGATCTTCTCGACCAGCGTCTCGAAAATGACATGGCGCTGATCGGCGCCGCGATTTCCGCAGCCACGACGACGGCGCTCGGCCGGAAGCAGTCGGTGGCCGCCTGACCCAAAGGCGGCCGTGCCGAGCGGCCAGTGACTATAAATCTTCGCTCAACCGCCGCGCGGCCACGGCTCGTCGCGGAAATGGGGATATTTGGGCAGCGCATCGGGTGCGGCGCTCGTTCCCTGTTCACGATGACAAAGAATATCGCCCTCTCCCGCCCCGCCATGAGCGCGATTGCCGCGTTCCTGGTCCTGTCCACCCCTGCTGCGTTTGCGCAGGAAACCCCCGCGATCACCATGACGCCGCCCGTCGCTTCGCCGACGCCCCAGACCCCGCCAACGGTGCCCGAGCCCGCGACGACCGCGCCCGTTGCCGCGCCGCAGACCGCGCAGCCCCGGACCACGGGGCCGCAGACGCCGAAGCCGGTCATCAGGCTCCCGCTGGAGATCGAGCCCGCCAACACGGCACCTGCTCCAAAGACCGCCGGGCGCGCGGAGCCGGCGCGAGCGGAACCCAGCGCCCCGCGCGCCCGCACGACTGCTGCCACGGCCGCCACAACGGCGCCAGAAGCCTCGACCCCGATCGCTGAGACCGCTCCCGACGAGAGCTTCACGCCGATCCCGCCCCCCGCGCCGGCGATGAGATCGGCTGCCCCCGTCGTCGACGCCGCTCCGGCTCCGGTCGAGCCGGCACGCTCGACGGGAAATGATTTCCCTTGGGAAATCGCCGGCGGCGCTGCCGCGCTATTGATCGTCGGCGGCGCCGGCCTCGCATTTACCCGCCGCCGCCGCGTCGGGCGCGACGATAGCGAAGCAAGTCATGAGCCCGTCGCGATCGCGGAGCCGCCGCCGGCCGGCTCCCTTGCCTCCGGCGGCGGCGCAAAGGCAAGCGAGGCGCCGCAGTGGGTCACGCCCGCCTATGCCCCGCGGGAAAGCATCGAACGGCCTCCACCGGCGACCCCCGCCTTTGCCGCGGCGCCGGGCGGCAGCATCGGTCGCCACGAAGCGATGGCGCTTGCAGGCCCAACCCCCGAAAATCCATTTGCAACACTCAGCAAGCGCCTCAAGCGGGCGCGCTTCCTCGACCGTCAAGAGCGCGCCGCCTATGATGAAACGCTTGGCGCACAGAAGGATATGACCCGCAAGCCGGTCAGTGCCTGGGAGATCGCGCAGCGCGATGTCGCCCCGGCGCAGGCCGAGCAGGAGGTCCGCCGCCCCGAGCGCGGTTCGGGACGCCCGGGTGCGCTGCGCCCCGGCTTTACCCGCAACTGACCGGCGATCCCTCGCCAAATGAAAAAGGGCGGCGCCTTGCGGCACCGCCCTTTTCTTTTCCGCTGGAACCCGGCCGGATGAACCGACCGGCCCCGCTGAACCGAATTACTTCAGTTCGACGGTCGCGCCGGCGGCGACCAGCTTGGCCTTCAGCTCTTCGGCTTCGGCCTTGCTGGCGCCTTCCTTGACAGCCTTCGGCGCGCCTTCGACGAGCGCCTTGGCTTCGCCGAGGCCCAGGCCGGTGATTGCACGGACTTCCTTGATCACGTTGATCTTGTTGCCGCCGTCACCGGTCAGGATGACGTCGAATTCGGTCTGCTCTTCAGCAGCCGGGCCAGCAGCGGCGGCCGGGCCAGCAGCGACAGCGACAGCAGCGGCAGCCGAAACGCCCCACTTTTCTTCGAGCAGCTTCGAAAGTTCAGCAGCTTCCAGAACGGTCAGCGCCGACAGGTCTTCAACGATCTTTGCAAGATCAGCCATTTTCATTCTCCATCAGAACCGGGAAAGCCCGGTGAATTGTTACGGTAGGTAAAAGTTTATGCCGCTTCCTTGGCGCCATAGGCACCAAAGACCCGCGCCAGCTGACCAGCCGGGGCTGCCGCAATCTGGGCAACCTTGGTGGCCGGAGCCTGGAGCAGGCCGACAAGCTTGCCACGCAGTTCGTCAAGCGACGGCAGCGATGCAAGCGCCTTCACGCCTTCCACGTCGAGGACCACATCCCCCATGCCACCACCGACGATTTCAAGCTTGTCGTTGGTCTTGGCAAATTCCACCGCGATCTTCGCAGCTGCGACCGGATCGGTCGAGGCAGCGATTGCCGTGGGGCCGGTCAGCAGGTCACTGATGCCGGTGTAGGAGGTGCCATCGAGCGCGATCTTGGCCAGGCGGTTCTTCGCGACCTTGAAGCTCGCACCCGCATTGCGCATCTGCTCGCGAAGCACCGTCGACTGGGCGACGGTAAGACCCAGGTTGCGAACAATCACAACCGAGGCTGCATTCGACAGCGTAGCGTTCAGCGAGGATACGGCTTCGGCCTTTTCAGCACGATCCATGCCTGTTTCTCCACTCATGCCCGGAAGCACGCCGAAAACGCGCCGCCGGGCCGCTAACACACGCAAAGCCATGCGGGACGAAACCCGCCTGTCCTTTGCGCAACGATGTCCGATGGGGTCGGTCAAGCCGCTTGCGCCTGGCGTACCAAGCGGGCGACCGATAAAAGACTGTTCCCCGTCTCGGCTGGAAATTAAGAAGGGCAAATTCCCTTCACCAACTGTCTCGGACGGAATTGCCGCGGCCGGAACCGCGACAACACGGGCGCGCTAATAGCGATAAAGACTGCCGAGTCAAGCCATATGCGGCAGAAAAGCAGGCTTGGCGCGCTGCGCCCGTCGCTTTACGGCAGCGCGCATGATCAGGATCAGACCGTCCACCCCCGCCGATGGCGATCGAGCCGTCGAAATCTGGCGCGCTGCAGTGGATGCGACGCACGACTTCCTCGCGGCCGAAGATCGGATCGCGATCGAGGAAGAGGTGAAGGGATTTCTGCCGAAAGCGTCGTCATGGCTCGCCGTCGACAGCGACGACCGCCCGGTCGCTTTCATGTTGCTCGACGACAACAGCATGGAGGCTCTCTTCATCGACCCCGCTTATCGCGGCCAAGGCGTCGGCAAGGCGCTTGTCGAACATGCCATTGCGCTCCACAGTTCGATCACGACCGAGGTCAACGAGCAGAACAGCCAAGCGGTCGGCTTCTACCGGCGCATGGGCTTCGTCGCCACCGGCCGCTCTGAACGAGACGGTCAGGGCCGCCCCTACCCACTGATCCACCTCCGCTTCCCCGCGCAAGGCTGATCGGACACCCGTATGGGGAAAAAAAATTCACCGCCCTCTTGCCTGAAACATATTAAGATATATCTTAGCTCTATCGAGAATCACTCTAAGGAGCAAAAAATGATGTTTTACGGCCATAGAGGCGGACGCGGCTGCAGCCACCGCCACGACATGCATCGCGCCATGCGCGAGGCGATGCGCCACGGTGGACGTGGGTTCGGTCACGCTGGTGGCTTTGGCCGCGGCTTTGGCGGGCACTTCCGCGACGACGACGAGGGGCGCGGTCGGCGCCGGCGGATGTTCGACAGCGGCGAGCTGCGGCTCGTGCTGCTGAAGCTGATCGCCGACGAACCGCGCCACGGCTACGACCTGATCCGCCAGATCGAGGAGCTGACCGGCGGCGCCTATGCGCCGAGCCCCGGCGTCATCTATCCCACCCTCACGCTCCTCGACGACATGGGGCTGATCGAGGCTGCCGACAGCGACGGCGCGAAGAAGCTCTTTGCGATCACCGAATCCGGCCGCGCCGAACTCGAAGCCAGTGCGGACACGGTCGAAACGCTGATCGCCCGCCTGGCCCAGGTTGGCGAAGAGCGCCAGCGCACCGACAGCGTATCGGTCCGCCGCGCGATGGGCAATCTGAAGGCGGTGCTGATGAACCGGCTTGGCGACCGCGACCTCGACGAAGCGACCCTGCACGACATCGTCGCGCTGATCGACGAGGCGGCGCAGAAGATCGAGCGGCTGTGATGGCTAGCGCGACGGCCCGGGTCCCGACCGCCCACGCGAGCAAATATCTGCAGCAGCTGTGCAAGCATTGGCAGCATAATCTCGCGGTCGAGTTCACCCCCGCGCATGGCACGGTGACCTTCCCCAAGGATGCGCGCGGTGCGGCTTGGCCCAGCGATGCGCTCGTGACCTTCGACGCGGGCGCCGACGCGCTGTCGGTTCGCATCGACGCGAGCAGCATCGCGCATGTCGAGGCGATGCAGGGCGTCGTCGCGCGCCACCTCGATCGCTTCGCCTTTCGCGAAGCCCCGCTGGCGTTCGACTGGACGACGACTTGAAACCTGCCCGCTCCGCCATCAATGTCGGAGCGGGCGTTGTCTGCCTGCGGAACGCAAGCCGGTGATGGCTCGTTGAAACGAGGCGTGGCTATTCGGCCGCGCTTGCAATGAAAGGAATATCCGTGCCCGAGCCCCAAGGCCTGCTCTGCCCGACGTGCCGCGTGAATTTGACGATGTCGGAACGTCAGGGGATCGAGATCGATTATTGTCCGCAATGCCGGGGCGTGTGGCTCGATCGCGGCGAACTCGACAAGATCATCGAACGCAGCGAAACCGCGAACGCGCCGGCGCCGCGTGCCTCAGCCCCTCCCCCGCCGCCCCAGCGCGAATATCGCGAGCATGGCCATGACGACCGCCATTATGGCAAGCCGTACAAGAAAAATTACAGGAAGAGCTTCCTCAGCGAATTGTTCGACTGATCAACCGACCATCGCGTGCCGGCGCGCGTAGAGAAAATAGACACCCAGCCCGCCGATATTCCAGACGAGGAACCACAGCTGGGTCTGCAACGGCAGGCTGAAGAAGAGATAGATGCAGCCGAGCACTGCAATGCCGCCGACGACCCACGGCAGCGGCGTGCGGAAAGTGCGCGGTGCATCGGGTGCACGCCGGCGCATGATCAGCATGCACACCGATACCGCGGTAAAGGCCGCGAGCGTGCCGGCATTGGCCAGCGCGGCGAGTTCGCCGAGCGGAATGAAGCCCGCGAGTACCGCGACGACCACCGCCGTGAAGATGGTGATGCGCACCGGTGTACCACGTGCCGACAGCTTGGCCAGGCCCGCGGGCAGCAGCCCGTCGCGCGCCATGGTGAAGAAAATGCGGCTCTGGCCATAAAAGAAGGCGAGAATGACCGTCGGCAAGGCGATGATAGCCGAGACGGCGAGATATTGCGCCGCGAGCGGGCTGCCGAGTTCGCGCAGGATCAGCGCGAGCGGTTCGGGGCTGTTGGCGAAACGCGTATAGGCGATCGCGCCGACCGCGGCGACGGCAACGGCGACATAGATGAGCACACAGGCGAACATCGAGCCGACGATTCCGATCTTGAGATCGCGGTCGGGATTCTTGGCCTCCTCGGCAGCGGTCGCGATCGCGTCGAAGCCGTAGAAGGCAAAGAAGATGATCGCCGCCGCCGCCATCACGCCGCGCTCGACGCCATCAGGACCCATATGCTTGGCGAAACCATAGGGGCTGAAGGGTTCGAGGTTGGTGGCGTCGAAAGCGGGCAGCGCGACTGCCACGAAGACGATAAGCGCGACGATCTTGACCAGCACGAGCGCTGCGTTGAGCGTTGCGCTCTCCCGCGTCCCGACGAGCAACAGCCCCGCCACGACGGCGATGATTGCGATCGCCGGCAGGTTGACGATGCCGCCGAGCTCTGGTCCCTGCATCAGCGCCATCGGAAAACCTGCCCAAGCTTCGAGCAGCGGAGCGGCATAGCCTGACCAGCCGACGGCAACCGCACTGACGACGAGCGAATATTCGAGGATCAGGCTCCACCCGACGATCCACGCGAGCAGCTCGCCGATCACGACATAGCTATAGGTATAGGCGCTGCCCGATGCGGGAATCATCGTCGCCATTTCGGCATAGGCAAGCGCGGCGCAGGCGCAGATCAGGCCCGCGATCCCGAAGGACAGGATAACAGCGGG
>CBJKNR010000202.1:0-6744 GCA_966417555.1 uncultured Sphingopyxis sp. | reverse complement strand
GCAGCAAGCTGCCAAGCCTCGCTGCCCCTCCCGCAAGCGGGAGGGGAAACACATGTGGGTTTCAAACGACCGCTCACCACCCCAAAACCGACATTCTCGTGAGAGTGAAGGTCAGCGCGCCCCGAAACGCCAGCGCAGCAGCGGGCGGGCAAGAAACAGGCCGGCGAGGAAGCCGCCGACGTGCGCCCAGATGGCGACCGCGCCGAACCCGCCGCCGCCCGCGAAACCGATGAGCAGCTGAAGTCCGATCCACGCTGCGGCGAGCCAGAGCGCGCGCACCCAATGGCCGGGGATCGGGCCGATGGCAGAGGCCTGCGACCGGCTGAAGATCAGTGCAAAGACCGCGATCAGCGCGGAGATCGCGCCGCTCGCGCCGATCATCGGCACCGCCGAAGCCGGATCGGCCAGATATTGGGCGAGCGCGCCACCATAGGCGCCGGCGAGCAGCAGCACCGCCATCGCCTTCGTTCCCAGCGGCGCCTCGAGCTGGCGTCCGATGAAGAGCAGCACGAGCATGTTGAAGGCGATGTGCAGCACACCGCCGTGCAGGAAGGCTGACGACAGCGGCGTCAGCAGGAAGGGCACCATCGTGCCCGGCGGCAGGATCAGTTCGCTGCCGAAACGCGCGGGAATGAACCCCGCACGCACGATTGCGTCGATCTGGAAACCGGTGATCCAGAGAAGCACGAAAATGACGACGCAGGCGAGCGCATAGCCCGTGACCAGCGGCGCGTCCTGCGGTTTCATCCTCCGGCGGCCGTCAGATGAATTCGATCTTCGTCACCAGATAATATTTGTCGCCCGAGGGCACGGTGACCTCGACCTCGTCGTCGACGCGGCGGCCGATCAGCGCGCGGCCGAGCGGCGAATTATAGCTGATCTTGCCGTCCTTGGCGTCGGCCTCGGCCTGCCCGACGATCTGGTAGCGGACAGGCTTGTCGTCTTCGTCGGCGAGCGTGACGGTCGCGCCGAACACGATGCGGTCACCCGACAGCGTCGTCGGGTCGATGACCTGCGCCCGCGACAATTTGTCCTCGAGGTCGCCGATCGTCGCTTCGACCTGACCCTGGCGCTCTTTCGCGGCGTGATATTCGGCATTTTCGCTAAGGTCGCCATGCGCGCGCGCTTCCTCGATCGCATCGACGATCAGCGGTCGCTCGGCCTTGAGAGTCGCGAGTTGCGCGTTCAGCTTCTCATAGCCTTCTGCCAGCATCGGCACCTTTTCAACGCTTGCCATTATCCTGTTGTCCTTCGTCAATAATCCAGCGCCAGCGAAACTTCGCCGGGCGGCTGCGCCGCTTTTCCGTCAATGTCGGGGAGGTGGAGCGGTATCCTCAATAATAGTCCTGAAGTGGCTTTACTTCAAGACTATGCGCACGCAGCGCCCCGATCGCCTGCGTCGATGCATCGCTTGCCGCCGCGGTCGTATAATAGGCGATGTCGGCCGCCAATGCCGACGCGCGGATTGACTGCGAGTCCTGCAGCGACTGCCAGCCTTCGGTGGTGTTGAAGATCAGCTGGACGTCGCCGTCCTTGATCCGGTCGACGATGTGCGGACGGCCCTCGGCGACCTTGTTGACCCGCTCGACCTCGATGCCCTCACCCGCCAGATAGTCGGCGGTACCGCCGGTCGCGATGACCTTCCACCCCCAGTCGGCAAGCTGCTTCACCGCACCGACGATGCGCGGCTTGTCGCTGTCCTTGACCGACACGAACAGGCGGCCGTCGGTCGGCAGGCGGTCGCCCGCGCCGAGCTGCGCCTTTGCGAAGGCGAGGTTGAAATCGCGGTCGATTCCCATGACTTCGCCGGTGGACTTCATCTCAGGGCTCAGCACCGGGTCGGTGCCGGGGAAACGCGCGAAGGGGAAGACCGCTTCCTTCACCGCGACATGGGCAATGTCGCGGTTGATCTTGGGCAGGTCGGCGAGCTTTTCGCCCGCCATCACGCGTGCCGCGATCTTGGCGATCGGCGAGCCCACCGCCTTGGCGACGAAAGGCACGGTGCGGCTGGCGCGCGGATTGACCTCGATAAGGTAAACCTCGTCGTCCTTGACCGCGAACTGGATGTTCATCAGCCCGCGGACCTCTAGCGCACGCGCGAGCGCGTCGGCCTGCCGCTCGATTTCGGCGACGATCTTGTCCGAGAGGCTGTACGGCGGGATCGAGCAGGCGCTGTCGCCCGAATGGACCCCCGCTTCCTCGATATGCTGGAGCACGCCCGCGACGACGACATCGGTACCGTCGCAGAGCGCATCGACATCGACCTCGATCGCGTCGCGCAGATAGCGGTCGATCAGCACCGGCGAGTCGCCCGACACCTGCACCGCGGTCTCGATATAATTTTCGAGCTGCGCCTGATCGTCGACGATCTCCATCGCGCGGCCGCCGAGCACATAGGAGGGGCGCGTCAGCACCGGATAACCGATGCGCGCCGCGACCGCGACGGCTTCCTCGCGGCTTCGCGCGATGCCATTCTCGGGCTGTTTGAGGCCGAGCCTGTTGACGAGCGCCGCGAAGCGCTCGCGGTCTTCGGCAAGGTCGATCGCGTCGGGCGAGGTGCCGAGGATCGGAACGCCCGCTTCTGCCAAGGCTTGCGCAAGTTTGAGCGGCGTCTGCCCGCCGAACTGGACGATCACGCCGACGAGCTCGCCCTTCGACATTTCGACGTGGAGGATTTCGAGCACATCCTCGGCGGTCAGCGGCTCGAAATAGAGGCGGTCCGACGTGTCATAGTCGGTCGACACCGTCTCCGGGTTGCAGTTGACCATGATCGTTTCATAGCCGGCCTCCTCGAGCGCGAAGCAGGCGTGGCAGCAGCAATAGTCGAACTCGATCCCTTGCCCGATCCGGTTCGGACCGCCGCCGAGGATCACGACCTTCCTGCGGTCGCTCGGGTTCGCCTCATTCTCGGGCTCACCGAAGGTCGGGGCCTCGTAGGTCGAATAAAGATAGGGCGTCTGCGCCTGGAACTCGGCCGCGCAGGTGTCGATCGTCTTGAACACCGGGCGCACGCCGAGCTTGTGGCGCAGCGCGCGCACTTCGGCCTCGGTGACGCCGCCGGTCATCGCCTTGACCGCTTCGTGGATCAGCCCGCTGCCGCGCGCGGTCGCGCGCTTCGATCCGGGGCGAAGGTTCGCCGACTGGAGCGCGAGATAGGCGAGGCGCTTGTCCGAAAAGCCCATGGCTTTCAGTTTGCGCAGCCCTTCGGCATCGCGCGGCAGACCGTTCGCGCACACATCTTCTTCGGCGGCGACGATCTCGGCGATGCGTTCGAGGAACCACATGTCATAGCCCGCAACGCGGTTGATCTCGGCGAGTGGCAGTCCCTCGCGGATCGCCTGTGCGGTGTTGAGCAGCCGGTCGGGGGTGCGCTGCGCCAGTTCGTTGCGGAGTTGGTCGTGCGTCGCGCCCTTGAGGCGGTCGACGAAGTTGAAACCCGAAAGCCCCGTCTCCAACCCGCGCAGCGCCTTCTGCAAGCTCTCGTGGATCGTGCGGCCGATCGCCATCACCTCGCCGACCGATTTCATCGCGGTCGACAAAGTCGCCTCGGCGCCCTTGAATTTCTCGAAGGCGAAGCGCGGGATCTTGGTGACGACATAATCGATCGTCGGTTCGAACGATGCCGGGGTGACCCCGGTGATGTCGTTCATGATCTCGTCGAGCGTGTATCCGACCGCCAGCTTCGCCGCGACCTTGGCGATCGGAAAGCCCGTCGCTTTCGACGCGAGCGCCGACGAGCGCGACACGCGCGGATTCATCTCGATCACGATCAGGCGGCCGTCCTTCGGATTGACCGCGAACTGGACGTTCGACCCGCCCGTCTCGACCCCGATCTCGCGCAGCACCGCGATGCTCGCGTTGCGCATGATCTGATATTCCTTGTCGGTCAGCGTCAGCGCGGGGGCGACGGTGATGCTGTCGCCCGTATGCACGCCCATCGGATCGACATTCTCGATCGAGCAAATGATGATGCAATTGTCGTTGCGGTCGCGCACCACCTCCATCTCATATTCTTTCCAGCCGAGGAGCGATTCCTCGATCAGGACTTCGGTGGTGGGCGAGGCGATCAGGCCGCCGCGGACGATATGCTCGAATTCCTCGCGGTTGTACGCGATGCCGCCGCCGGTGCCGCCCAAGGTGAACGAAGGGCGGATGATCGACGGCAACCCGGTGCGTTCGAGCACCGCGAATGCCTCGTCGAGCGTGTGCGCGACGCCGCTGCGCGCGCTTTCCAGCCCGATCTTGTCCATCGCGTCGCGGAACTTCTGCCGGTCCTCGGCCTTGTCGATCGCCTCGGCATCGGCGCCGATCATCTCGACGCCATATTTCGCCAGCGTGCCGTCCTGCGCGAGCGCGAGCGCGGTGTTGAGCGCGGTCTGCCCGCCCATCGTCGGAAGAACGGCATCCGGCCGCTCCTTTTCGATGATCTTCGCGACGATCTCGGGCGTGATCGGCTCGACATAGGTCGCGTCGGCGAGGTCGGGATCGGTCATGATCGTCGCCGGGTTGGAGTTGACGAGGACGATGCGATAGCCCTCCTCCTTCAACGCCTTGATCGCCTGCGTCCCCGAATAGTCGAACTCGCACGCCTGACCGATAACGATCGGGCCGGCGCCGATGACGAGGATGGATTGGATGTCGGTTCTTTTGGGCATTATTTCTGTTCTTCTGTTGCGGACATCTCGTTGCCGACGAAGCCCATTTTCATATTTTTGGAGAATTCCGATTTTTGAAGCGCTTCCATTGCGCATCCGACCGCTTCAAATCGCTCTTCAGGGTTTGGCATGAGCATCAACTCATCTTCGGCCATCATGTAGAAAAAGTGCCCGCGAAGTCCGCATTCTCTTTCGATCGCGACCAAGGCTAGCGGTGTAGGCTGAAAGCGGAATCCCGAACTTTGCGTCGAAGCACAGCCCGACGCCGTGAGTGCTATTGGAAGAGCGAGCAATGCCGCTTTCACTTCAACCCGCCCACAAACTTCTCGAACAGATAGAAGCTGTCCTGCGGCCCCGGGCTCGCTTCGGGGTGATATTGCACGCTGAAGGCGTTCTTGCCCGTGATCGCGATGCCGCAGTTCGATCCGTCGAACAGGCTCTTGTGCGTCTCGACCACGCCGGCGGGCAGCGTCGAGGCGTCGACCGCGAAGCCGTGGTTCATGCTGGTGATCTCGACCACGCCGTCCCCAAAATCGCCGCCGACGCGCTGCACCGGATGGTTCGCGCCGCGGTGGCCTTGGTGCATCTTCATGGTTCTAGCGCCCGCCGCGAGCCCCAGCATCTGGTGGCCGAGGCAGATGCCGAAGATCGGCACGTCACGTTCGAGCAGGCCCTTGATCACCGGCACGGCATAGTCGCCCGTCGCCGCGGGGTCGCCGGGGCCGTTCGAGAGGAACACGCCGTCGGGCTTGTGGCTCAGCACCTCGTCGAGGGTCGCGGTCGCGGGCACGACGGTGACGCGCGCACCGGCCTTCACGAGATTGCGGAAGATATTGTCCTTCGCGCCATAGTCGATCGCAACGACATGCGGCCGCTCGCCGCCGTCCGCGGTCGCGTAGCCGTGCCCTAGCGTCCACGCGCCGCCAGTCCAGTCGCCGGTGTCGGTGCGGCTGACCTCCTTCGCGAGGTCCATGCCCTCCAGGCCGGTCCAGCCGCGCGCCATCGCCAGCAACTCGTCGACGTCGAACCTGCCATCGGGGTTATGCGCGATCACCCCGTTCGGCGCGCCCGCGTCGCGGATGCGGCGCGTCAGCGCGCGCGTGTCGATCCCCGTGAGCCCGATCACGCCCTGCTCGGCCATCCATTCGGGCAGCGTCTGGACGCTGCGGAAATTGCTCGGCTGCGTCGGCAGTTCGCGCGTGATGGCGCCGAGCGCGCCGTACACGGCGCGCTCCATATCTTCGGGGTTCGCGCCGACATTGCCGATGTGCGGAAAGGTGAAGGTGACGATCTGGCCCGCATAGGAGGGGTCGGTCAGGATTTCCTGATAGCCCGTCATCGACGTGTTGAAGCAGATCTCGCCCACGCTCGCGCCTGCGGCGCCGTAACCGGTGCCCCACAGGATCGTGCCGTCGGCGAGGACAAGGACGCCGGTGGCGCCAGAGGGCTGGCTTTTGGGCGCGGCAGAGGGGTTGGCAGGTGCCATTCAACATACTCCGGACGGGGGGCTAAACGGCCGACCAAGTAGGAGGCAAAAAAGTGATTCACAAGCTATCGGATTTGGAATCTTCCCGCTAGGGAGGGTCTTTCCGAAATTTGCAGCGCATGGGGACACGCATGATTCGTGACGACATCAAGGCTGCGCAGGTCGCCGCGATGAAGAGCGGCGACAAGGCGCGTCTGGGCACAATCCGGCTGATGCTGGCCAAGATCAAGGACAAGGACATCGAGCTCCGCACCGGCACCGCGCCGGCCGACGACGATGTACTCGTCACCGACGTGCTGCAGAAGATGGTCAAGCAGCGCCGCGAATCGATCACCATGTACGAACAGGGCGGTCGCCAGGAGCTGGCAGACATCGAGGCGGCCGAGGTCGCGGTGATTGAAGGCTTCCTGCCCGCGCAGCTTTCGGAAGCCGACGCGACTGCGGCGATCAAGGCGATCGTCGACGAACTTGGCGCGACCAGCCCGAAGGATATGGGCAAGGTGATGGCCGCGGTGAAGGACCGGCTCGGAAGCCAGCTCGACATGAGCAAGGCGAGCGGGTGGGTGAAGGCGGCGCTCTCCTGAGACATGCCCTCCCCTAACC
>CBJKNR010000201.1:0-6756 GCA_966417555.1 uncultured Sphingopyxis sp. | reverse complement strand
TGGTCTCGGCGATGCCCCGTTCAAGACGGGCGGCCGCCGGGCGGCACGAAATGATGACCATCCCGACGAAGCGGTCGGGGGCGACGACGCCCTCGACCGCTCGCTGATTCTGGCGAGCGTCGCGCGCGACGCGCGGCTCGACAAGAAATTCCTGCTGCTGATCATCCTCGCGGCGATGATCGCGACGCTCGGCCTCCTGCAAAGCTCGACCGCGGTCGTCATCGGCGCGATGCTCGTTTCGCCGCTGATGGGTCCGATCATGGGCGTGGGCTTCGGCCTCGCGACGCTCGAAAGCAATCTGATCCGCCGCTCGCTCGTGACGCTCGCTGCCGGCATGGCCGTGGCGATCCTCGTCGCGATGCTGATCATCTGGCTGTCGCCGATCAAGGACGTCACCCCCGAACTCCGCGCGCGGACGCAGCCGACCTTGCTCGACCTCGGCGTCGCGGTCGTCGGCGGGATTGCGGGCGTCTATGCGATCATGCGCAAATTGTCGGGGGTGATGGTCGGCGTCGCGATCGCGACCGCGCTGGTGCCGCCGCTCTCGACAGTCGGTTTCGGGCTTGCCACCGGGCGCTTCGATTTTGCCGTTGGCGCCGCGTTGCTGTTCCTCACCAACACGCTCGCGATCGCCTTTGCCGCGACGATCGTCGCGCGGCTCAATCATTTCGGCCCGTCATTGACCCGGCAGCATACCGCGATGCAGGTCGCGGGCATCACCGTGACGCTCGGTATTCTCTCGATTCCGCTCGCGCTGACGCTCAACAGCCTCGCCGGCGAGGTCCGTGCGCGCTCGGTCGTGCAGGCCGAACTGCGCGCGCTGCTCGGCGAAAGCGACCGCGTCGACAGCCTCAACGTGCGGATGGAAAGCGACGCGGTGACGGTCGACGGCGTGGTGCTCGTCGATCGCTACGCGGGGCGGCTCGACAAGCAGCTCGCGGCGAAGATCGGCGCCGAACTCGACCGCGAGGTGCGCGTCAACATCGTCCAGCTCCGCCAGCAGACCAACGCCGCAGTGCAGGTCGAGGAACAGCTCAATCGCCGCCTCGCCGCGCTCGAAGCGCGCGAGGAGGACAGCCGTGCGATCCTTGCGGGCCTGACCGTCGGCGAATTGCTGCCGCGGAGCCGCGTGCTGATCGACGCGCAGGCGCGCCGCGTGATCGTCCAGCGCGACCGCGAGGCCGAGGGCGAACAGGTCGCCGCCGCGATCGACCGGATCATGGCCTCGGTGCAGGCGGGCTATCCGCAATGGCTGATCCAGAACGGCAGCCTCACCGTCGCCGAGGCGCCGGCGGCGGAAGCGGCCGCGGCCGAATAGCTCTCGCAGACCTATTCGGGTTGACCCGCCGCGCCCGATCCCATGTGATGCGGATCGGTCCACGGCGAACCGCCGGGCGAGGGGAGAGACGATATGCGCGGCAGGTGGCTGGCACTGGCGATGATGGTTGCGAGTTCGGGTGCGACGGCGATCGCGCCGTCGCTGCAGGCACAGACCGCGCCCGCGGCGCCACTGAAAATCGACAAGGCGCGGATCGACGCAGCACTGAAAGCGATGATCGCCGACGGCCGCGCTACCGGCACGTCGGCGCTGATCTGGCAGGACGGGCGCGAGGTCTATTTCGGCGCGGCGGGCATGGCCGACCGCGAGGCGAAGCGGCCGATGCGCCGCGATACGATCGCGCAAATCTATTCGATGACCAAGCCCGTGACCGGCGTCGCGTTGATGCAATTGTGGGAGGCGGGCAAGTTCCGCCTCGACGATCCGCTGTCGAAATATCTCTCCGAATATTCCGATATGCGCGTCTATGCGGGCAAGGATGCGGCAGGCCAGCCGCGCTATGTGCCCATCGATCGTCCGATCACCGTGCGCGACATCCTGCGCCATACTGCGGGCTTCGCTTATGGCGCGGGCCCGACGCCTGCGCACGACGCCTATGTCGCCGCCGACCCGCTCGCGCTGACGGTGCCGCTCGCCGAGGCAAGCCGCCGGCTTGCGGGCGTGCCGCTGCTCTATCAGCCGGGAACGCAGTGGGAATATAGCATTGCAGTCGATGTACAGGCGGCGCTCGTCGAGAAACTGTCGGGCGAGCCCTTCGCGCAATATGTCGAGCGCCATATCTTCGCCCCGCTCGGAATGACCGAGACTGCCTGGCGCCAGCCCGATGCGCGGCTGCCGCGCTTTGCAGCGATGAATGTGAAGGAAGACGGCAGACTCGTCCAGCAGCCGGCCGCCGAGGCGCAGACGCTCAATTTCCGCGATCATGCGCTGACCCCCGGCGGCTTCGGCCTCGCTTCGACGCTCGACGATTATCAGCGCTTCGCGCGCATGCTGCTGGGCGGGGGCGAACTCGACGGCGCGCGCATCCTCAAACCCTCGACGGTCGAGTTGATGGCGACCGATCAGCTCGATCCCGCGATCACCGAGCGGGCATGGTTGCCGAGCAAGGGCGCGGTCGGCTTCGGTTTCGATTTTGCGGTGCGCAAGTCGCCGCCGCAAACCCCGCAAGAGAATCGCGGCGCGACGGGCGAGTTTTTCTGGGACGGCATGGCTTCGACCCTGTTCTGGGTCGATCCGGCCAACAAGCTGACCGCGGTCTTCTTCGTCCAGACGATTCCCTATGACGGCACGCTTCACCGCGATTTCCGCGCCGCGGTTTATGGACCGGCCTACAAGGGGCCTGCGGGCGACTAGTTGTCATCCCTTTGTCATTGTCTTGCCGTTGAGCGAGGCCAAGGAGTTTCGAGATGGCCCAGTCCGACAAACGCGCGCTGCTCGCCCAAGGCCTCGCGGCCGGCGAGGACGACGCCGCGCTGCACGCGCGCCTCGTCGGCGCGGGCATCTCGGCCGCCGCGGCGAAATATGAGATCGACCGGCTCGGCAAGGATCCGATGGCGGCGATGCTGCGGCGGCAGGCGGCGCGGATGGCGAAGCAGGCGTGGCTGCTCGCGAACCAGCAGCGGCTTGCGTTCGAGGCCGAGGGCGGCTTCGCGCTCGACACGCTGGCCAATCCCGAGCCCGATTCCTTCTATCGCCACCATTATGAGGCGAACCGGCCCGCCAGGCTCACCGGCCTTATCGATCATTGGCCCGCGCTCACGCGCTGGTCGCTCGATCATTTTGCGGCGGTCGCGGGCGATGCGATCGTCGAGGCTCAGGTCGAGCGCGAGCGCGATCCGGACTATGAACTCGACAAGGACGATCATCGTCGTCTCGTGCGCTTCGCCGAACTCATCGACCGGCTCCGCAAGGACGAGGCGAGCAATGACATCTATCTGACCGCCTATAACAGCGGGACCAATGCCGCGGCGCTGACACCGCTCTGGGAGGATATGGCGCCGATCGCGATCCTCGATCCTCGCGAGCGCGACGGCTTTTTCTGGCTCGGGCCGAGGGGCACACTGACTCCCTGGCATCACGATCTCACCAACAATCTGCTGGTGCAGGTGGTCGGGCGCAAGCGGGTGCGCATGGCGCCGCCCTGGGCCTTCGCGCGGATGCGCAACAGCCGGCATTGCTTCTCCGACTGGGGCAATGAGGCGCTGCCCGCCGGCGAAGGCGACGCCGCGAACCCGCCGGTTCTCGAAACGATCATCGGGCCGGGCGAAGCCATTTTCCTGCCCGTCGGCTGGTGGCATCAGGTCGAGGCGCTCGACCTGTCGGCGAGCATGAGCTTCACCAGCTTTCGCCGGCCCAATATTCATGTCGAAGACTATCAGTCGTGGGGCGCGCTTTAGTCGTTTCGGATATAAATTCTTCTTTATATGTGATTTTTCTTCTTGCGCTCTATTTGGGCCGCGTCTAACGGCGCCGTCCCCGGCCAGTTGGCGGGGCGGATGTCAACGGATCGGGGTTTCGCGAAGCCCGCCCGCAACGACCGGCGCTGCCGGTTCGCTGTACGGATACCGCCGCGTTTGGTCAGGTTCGCGGACGTAGCTCAATGGGAGAGCGCCGGTCTTTCGGGGCCGGAGGTTGCGGGTTCGAATCCTGTCGTCTGTGCCATTGGTTAGCTCAGTGGGAGAGCACAAGGTTTAGGTCCTTGGTGTCGCGGGTTCGAATCCTGCACCAAAACCGGTCCTTTGCACGACCAACAGCCTCTTAAGCTGTAACAGCCCGAAACGCTGTCTTTGCAATTGATGGTTCGGGGGCTGGCTTGCCGAAGACCGGTGCCGATCCTGCTCTTCGCCTTCGGGCAACGGGCGGGGCCGGCTTCCGCTCCGAAGCCATGCCGGAAGGCTTGGCAGGCGACGATGGCTGCGCTGCGCCGATGTCGGGTTTCTGGGTTTTCGAACCCGTCGCCCCGCATCGGACGCCGCGACGCCCGCTCGCGCGCTGCCCGTCTGCCGCCATGCCGCCAGCCCTCGTGCCTATGGTTCGGGGAAATCAGTGAACCGCAAGGAAGAAAGGAAATCGGCGTGACGTGACGCAGATTTGAGAATGGTGAATGAAATGATGAAGCAACTGATCGATAGCCTGGTGGGCCGCAAGCGCGTGCTCATCGACGAAACCGAACGCGCGGTCTGGCTCTACAAGGGCGAGGTCCGCGGTATCCTGGGTGCCGGCGAACATGTGCTGAAGAACCGCGACGGTTCGCTGCGCGTCGAACGCCAGGCGCTGGCCCGGATGCTGTTCGCGTCGGCCTATGAGCAAGCGGTGCTGGAAAAGCTGCCGGCGGATGTGGCGACGCATCTGACGCAGGTCCGCACGGCCGAGAACGAGATTGCTGTCATCGAACGCGATGGAATCATCAACACCGTTCTCGGTCCGGACGCCAGGCTGATCCTGTGGACCGACGCGGGACCGTGGAAGGCGAGTGTCGTCGACATCGCCGCGAGCCCGCGGGTCGAGGACAAGCTGCGCCAGCGTCTGCAAAAGGCGGGCAGGGCGCAGTTCGTCACGATGGTCGAGGTCGACGAGGGCAAGACCGCGCTCGTCAGCATCGACGGCCGCATGACCGAACGGCTCGAACCGGGCGTTTACGGCTACTGGAACCCGGGTCGGAAGATCGCCGCGAAGCTGGTCGACCTGACCCGCCAGTCGCTCGACGTCACGGGGCAGGAAGTCCTGACTCGCGATCGCGTCACGCTGCGGATCAACATCAGCGCGGACTACCGCGTCGTCGATCCGCCGCTCGCGGTCACGAGCGTGAAGGACTTCGCCGATGCGCTCTACCGGGCGCTGCAGCTGGCCTTCCGCAAGACGCTCGGCGCGCTGACGCTCGACCAGATCCTCGAAAGGAAGGTGACGGTCGATGCAGAGGCGGCGGACAAGGTCCGTGCCGACATGGCGGCGATCGGGGTCGAGGTCTCGGACATCGCGCTCAAGGATGTGATCCTGCCGGGCGAGATGCGCGAGATCCTGAACCAGGTCGTCGCGGCGCAGAAGGAGGCGGAGGCGAATGTCATCCGCCGGCGTGAGGAAACGAACGCCACCCGCTCGCTGCTCAACACGGCGAAGGTCATGGCCGAAAACCCGGTCATGCTCCGCCTGAAGGAGCTCGAGGCGCTCGAAAGCATCGCGGGCAAGGTCGAGCGGCTGACGGTGACGAACGGCACCGAGGGCCTGCTCAACGACCTTGTGCGCCTGCGCGATTGAAGGGAAAGGGGTTGAACGTCGATGCCGCGGGCCAGCCCACGGCGTGCCATATCCAGCAGTCGACGCGCCCCAAGGCGTTCGACGATGCGGTGTGCAAGGCGATCATGCGCAATGCCCGATTCGACCCGGCGCTTGATGCGGAAGGGCAACCTGTCGCTTCCTATTGGCTGAACTCGGTCGTGTTCCATATCTGAGCCACCCTTCAGGCGGCCGCCCTCAACCTTCTGCCGCCCATTATCCCTATGGTAAGCTCGGCCGGTTAGGGCATCGTCATGGGCCTGACGAGCGACTATCAGAAGCGGCAGATCCGCGACACCGAACTGCGGCGGTTCGACCGCTGGTTCGTCGATACCGCGATGGGGCCGGCCTATCGCGGGCGCGACGGTCGCGCGCGCGGCGTCAAGGCCGACGAGGTTGCGCGCTGGCGCGCCGGTGTCGAGGCGCATGTCGATGCGATGATCGCGTCGATCCCGATGCAGGCGGCGTGGGGAATCGGCGCGCTGCTCGTCATCATCTTCTTCGGCGGCTGGCTGCTCGACCTCATCGACATACCAAAGCGCTTTCATGCTCCCGCGATCGGGCTCGGCATCTTCATCGTCGAGGTCGGGCTCTTCGGGCTCGAGGCGTGGGACTATATCGCGGGCTGGCGCCGCCGCCGCGACGCGATCGAGGATGCGGTGCGGACGCGGGCGCCGCTGCCGATCGATCCGGCGTGGCTCGGCAGCGGGCGCAACTGGTTCCAGATCGCATCGATTGCAGTGGTTCTTCCGATTCTCTTCCTCGCCTTTTTCTCGCACCTCGACGAAAGGCTCATCGAGCGGATCGACTGGTGGGGCTGGATCCTGCTTGCCGGCCCGCTCGCCTGGGGCCTGCATTTCGCGGGCAAATGGTATGACGGCCGGATGAAGCGGCTCCGCTGATTCGCTTGCCGCCGGTTGCGGCGGAATTTTCGCTTTCCTGATCGATCGTCGCCCTGACGCAATTGGTGGCTTGCCGTTTACGTAAGCTGCAAGCAGTATCGGCGCATGACCGATCTTTGCGATGCTCTGTCCGGTGTCATGACGCGCTTTGCGGGTTCGGGCGTGCTTTCGGGTCTCGCCCGGCTGAGTGGCGGGGCGAACATGGAGAGCTGGTCGTTCGACTGGTCGGGTGAGGGTTATGTT
>CBJKNR010000200.1:0-6809 GCA_966417555.1 uncultured Sphingopyxis sp. | reverse complement strand
CTGGAAACCTTGGGCCAAGCCGACGGCGGCCCCCGCCTTCGCGGGGGCGACGATCATCACTCTCCGCGTCTCCGCGTCTCCGGAAAAAGCCTGCCCGATCACCCCATCAACTCCCGCACATCGGTGAGCTTGCCCGTCACTGCCGCCGCCGCCGCCATCGCGGGGCTGACCAGATGCGTGCGCGCGCCCGGACCCTGCCGGCCGACGAAGTTGCGGTTGCTCGTCGAGGCGCAGCGCTCGCCCGCGGGCACCTTGTCGGGATTCATCGCGAGGCATGCCGAGCAACCTGGTTCGCGCCATTCGAGCCCGGCGTCGGTAAAGATGCGGTCGAGCCCCTCGGCCTCGGCCTGACGCTTTACGAGCCCCGAACCCGGGACGACGATCGCCCATTTGACATTGTCGGCCTTGTGACGGCCCTTGATCACCGCTGCGGCGGCGCGCAGATCCTCGATGCGGCTGTTCGTGCAGCTGCCGATGAAAATATTCTCGATTCTCACATCCTGCATCCGCGTGCCGGGTTCGAGGCCCATATAGGCGAGCGACTTGGCCGCCGCGATCTGCTTCGACGGATCGGCGAAGCTGTCCGGCGCGGGGACGACACCGGTGATTGGTACGACATCCTCGGGGCTGGTGCCCCAGGTCACGCTCGGCGCGATGTCGGCGGCGTCGATCACCACGACCTTGTCATAGGTCGCGCCCGGATCCGTCGCCAAGCTCTTCCAGTAAGCGACGGCGGCGTCCCAGTCGGCGTCTTTCGGCGCATAGGGACGGCCTTTCAGATATTCGAACGTCACCTCGTCGGGCGCGATCAAGCCCGCGCGTGCGCCGCCCTCGATCGCCATATTGCTGACGGTGAGGCGCCCCTCGATCGACAGCGCACGGATCGCGCTGCCAGTATATTCGATGACATGGCCGGTGCCGCCCGCGGCGCCGATGACGCCGGTGATGTGGAGGATGATGTCCTTCGCCGACACGCCGGGGCCGACCTCGCCCTCGACGCGCACTTCCATCGTCTTTGCGGGCTGGAGCAGCAAGGTCTGCGTCGCGAGCACATGCTCGACCTCGCTTGTCCCGATTCCGAAGGCGAGCGCACCGATGCCGCCATGGCAGGCGGTGTGGCTGTCGCCGCACACGATCGTCGTGCCGGGCAGCGAAAAACCCTGCTCGGGCCCGACGACATGGACGATGCCCTGCTCGGGCGCGACGGCATCGATATAGCGGATGCCATATTCGGGCGCGTTCTTCTCGAGCGCCGCCAATTGCGCCGCGCTTTCGGGGTCGGCGATCGGCAATTTGTTTCCGTGCGCGTCGAGCCGCGGGGTCGTCGGCACATTATGGTCGGGCACCGCGAGCGTCAGGTCGGGACGGCGCACCGTGCGGCCGCTCGCGCGAAGCCCCGCGAACGCTTGCGGGCTGGTGACTTCATGGACGAGGTGGCGGTCGATGAAGATCAGGGCGGTACCGTCGGGGCGCTGTTCGACGACATGCGCGTCCCAGATTTTCTCGTAAAGGGTGCGGGGCCGAGTCATGCGGCCCACTTACGCCAGTCGCATAACAATGCAAGCGAGTGGGACACAAAAACGCAATTTTCGGTCGTGTCGTCTGTCATAATATATTCCCGTCATCCCGGCGTAGGCCGGGATCTCACCCTTTCGATCTGACGCACCGGCGAGATCCCGGCCTTCGCCGGGATGAAGAGGAGTGGTGGCCTCTCGCACGCAACGAGCCTATGCTCCTTGCATGACGCTGCCCGCCATCCTCGCGATCATCCTGGCCACCGTCGTGGCGATGGAGGGGGTCGCCTGGGCGAGCCACAAATATATCATGCACGGCTTCGGCTGGGCATGGCACCGCGACCATCATGAGCAGCACGACAAGATATTGGAAAAGAACGACCTGTTCGGATTGGTCGGCGCCGCCATGAGCATTTCGATGTTCGTGGCCGGCAGCCCGATGATCATGCGTGCCGCGGCATGGGAGCCGGGGACGTGGTTCGGGCTCGGAATCCTCCTTTACGGTATCATTTATACGCTGGTGCACGACGGCCTTGTCCATCAGCGCTATTTCCGCTGGGTGCCGCGGCACGGCTACGCGAAGCGGCTGGTACAGGCGCACAAGCTCCACCATGCTACCACCGGCAAGGAGGGCGGGGTGAGCTTCGGCTTTGTCTTCGCGCGCGATCCGGCGAAGCTGAAGGCCGAACTCAGGGCGCAGCGCGAGGCGGGGATCGCGGTGATCAAGGAGGCTCTGGTCGACTAATTCTCGTCATTGCGAGGAGCCGGAGGCGACGCGGCAATCCAGGGTAGCGTATGCCGCTCTGGATTGCTTCGCTACGCTCGCAATGACGATAGAATCGTGCGCCTAGCCTATCCGATAATCCGCGGTAATCACGCCAGCCGCCGCCAGCTCCGCCTCGTGGCTTTCCTCGCGCCACTCTTCGAGCAGGGCCTGCCGCTCCCATTCGACCATCGCCGGATGCGCGAGCATCTGGTCGACCCATGCCTGTCCGGCGCCGACGTCGAGGCCATAGGTTCGGATACGAAAGGCTACGGGCGCAAAGAAGGCATCGACCGCGGTGAAACGATTGCCAGCGAGGAACGCCCCGCCGAACCGTGACAGGCCTTCACCGAACAATTCGCGAATCCGCGCGATGTCGAGGCGGAGAGCGCCCGACGGCGGTTTCGGCGTCACGCGGACGCCGACATTCATCGTGCAATCGTTGCGGAGCGCCGAAAAACCGCTGTGCATTTCGGCGGTCGCACACTGCGCCCAGGCGCGTGCATCGGGGTCGGCCGGCCAGACGCCTTCATGGCGGTCGGCGAGATAGAGGGCGATGCCGAGCGAGTCGTAAACCGTCCGCCCTTCGTCGAGCAGCACGGGCACCTGCCCGGTCGGCGAAAAGCTGCGGAACTCGTCATAGTTGATCGGGTTGGTGAAGGGTTCGATCTGGTCCTCAAAGGTGATGTCCAGGCCCTTCATTAGCATCCACGGGCGGAGCGACCAGCTCGAATAATTGCGGTTGGCGGTGATCAGCACATACATGCTTCGCGCTCCTGTGCGACGATGGGGGAGGTGTAATCGGGATCGTGCGCGAAGGGTAGTTCGGTGCCCTCGCGAAGGGCGGCGAGGACGCTGCCGAAATCGCTCCGCGCGCGCCAGCCGAAGCGGCGCTCGGCGCGCGACGGATCGTAAACGCGGTCGATCGTCTCGGGAAGCACCCAGCCCCGCGCGGCATAGAGGTCGGCGGCGTCGGGGTAGTGGCGCGCGATCACCGCGCGCGCATCGCGGGCGAGTTCGCCGGCATCCTCGCGTGCGAAGGGCGGCGGCGCCGAGAGGATGAAGGTGTCGCAGCCGATCCCGGGCGCGGCCTCGAGCGCGGCGAGATGCGCCGCGGCGGCGTCCTCGACGGTCAAACGGCGATTGAGAAGTTCGTTGGCCTTGAGGTTCTCCCCGCCGGGGACCGCATGCGTATCGTCATCCTCGGGAAAGAAGCGGCCGGTACGCAGGATCAGGGCATGGATGCCATGCTCGCGGTGGACGAGCTTCACCGCCTGCTCGGCGGCGAGCTTGGTGATGCCATAGATGTTGCGCGGCTCGATTGGACCGAAATCCTCGTCCATCCACCACGCCCCCGCTTCGCCCGCGCCCTCGCGCACGTCGGCGCGGACCATCAGCGAGGTCGTCGAGGTGAAGAGAAAGCGGTCGTTCCCTGCGGCCACGGCGGCCTCGATCAGGTTCAGCGTGCCGGTGACGTTGACGTCGACAAAGACCTGCCGCGGATAGCGGACGATGTCGGGCTTGTGCAGCGCGCCGCCATGAATGATGGCGTCAATGCCATGCTCGCCCATCGTGCGCTCGACCAGCGCGCGGTCGGCGACGCTGCCGATCACCTGCGTATGCGCGCCGGGGACGACATCGAGCCCGATGACCGCATGCCCGTTTCCGGCGAGCAGCGGCGCGAGGGTGCGCCCGAGCCAGCCCGACGATCCGGTCAACAGCACGCGCATCGATGATTCTCCTCCCGGCCTTCGACGCGCGCCTGATACACAGTGGCCGCTACTCTTTCAAACTCACGGTCGCAGGGCCGGCGGCGGCACCGCCCGTCACCGGGGGCAGCTCGCTGAGGTCGAGCCAATGCGCGTCCGCGCGCCTGTGATAGCTGTCGATCGCCGCGAAGGGGATGCGGAACGGGAATCCCCAGTCGCTGTTCCACAGCGCCACGACCCCCGTCCGCGTCGCCGGTTCGAAGATCATCGTCGCGCGATAACCCGAAACGGCGCCCGAATGACCCTCGAGCCGGTGCCCATCATAGGTAAAGCTCCGCCAGCCGAGGCCATAGGCCGCATCGCCCGTCGCCTGGCGCAGCCCACCCCCATAGAGCCGCCCCGTGCCGACGCGCGGGCGATGCGCCAGCTCCAGCACCGCGCCCGGGAGCACGTCGGGGCGCTTCCCCATCATCGCCTGCATCCATTTGGCGAAATCGACAATATCGCTTTCGACACCCGCGGCGGCGGGAACGCGCCAATATGCTTCCTTGACCGGGCGGACTTGCGCGCCGCGATGCGGCTTCGCCCAGTCCCTGGCGCCGGTCAACCGCTCCATCCCGTAACCCGCGCTGATCATGCCGAGCGGACGGAAAAACCGGTCCTCGACCGCGTCGGCAAAAGGCTCGTTCGCCGCCTCCGCCAATATCTCGCTCGCGGCGTCGAAGGCGATGTTCTGATAGGTGTGGCAGGTGCCGGGTTCGCACTGCAGCGGGGCAAGCGCAAGGCTCGCGCGCAGCAGCTCGGGGCTCTGCCCTTCCTCCAGCTTCTCGTCATAGGCGTTTTTGGTCAGCCCCGTGCGCTGGGCAAGCAACTCGTCCAGCGTGACGCGCTCTTCGGCGCCGCCGGGCAGGCGCAGGGACGTGCGCCAGCGCGAAACCGGCGAAGCGAGGTCGACAGCGCCGTCATTGGCGAGCGCGCCCGCAAGCACGCCCGTCGCGGTCTTGGAAACCGAGGCCCAGCGGAACAATGTCTGCGGGGTGACGCGCGCGCCGGTCGCGGCGTCGGCCACGCCATAGGCGCGCACGAAACGCAGCTCGCCGTCCTCGACCACCGCGACCGCCAGCCCCGCCATCTCGGGACGCTGCGCAATGTCGCCGAGTTGGCGGTCGAGCGCGCGATAATCGATCCGGCCGCGCCATTCGGCAGGCGTGTCGGGCAGATTCTCGGCCGCCTGGAACGGAATAGGGACGCTGGCAAGCGGGCGGCTGCCGCCGAGGGCATGAATGCCGAACCAGCCGGCCGACCCTAGTACGGCGACGGCGATCAGAAAAACCAAAACCCGCTTCATCGACTCTCGATTAGACTGCGACCTCATATTTTGCCGTCGTCTTAGCCGCGACTTCCTCCGCCGTCACCCCCGGCGCGAGTTCGATCAGCCGGAACGGGCTCGCATGGTCGTCGCGCCTGAACACCGCAAGGTCAGTGATGATCATGTCGACGACATTCTTGCCGGTCAGCGGCAGCGTGCATTCGGGGATGAATTTGGGGCTGCCGTCCTTGGCGTTGTGCTCCATCACGACGATGATCTTCTTGACCCCGGCGACAAGGTCCATCGCGCCGCCCATGCCCTTGATCATCTTGCCGGGGATCATCCAGTTCGCGATGTCGCCATTTTCGGCAATCTCCATCGCGCCCAATACGGTGAGGTCGATGTGCCCGCCGCGGATCATCGCGAAGCTGTCGGACGAGGAGAAATAGGCCGATTGCGGCAGCTCGCTGATCGTCTGCTTGCCCGCGTTGATCAGGTCGGGATCCTCCTCGCCCTCAAAGGGAAAGGGGCCGATGCCGAGCATGCCGTTTTCCGACTGCAGCGTCACCGTCATCCCCGCAGGGATATGGTTCGCGACCAAGGTCGGGATGCCGATGCCGAGGTTGACGTAATAGCCGTCCTGCAACTCCTTCGCGGCCCGCGCCGCCATGTCATCACGCGTCCAGCCTTTGGTTTCTTGGGCCATCTTATTTCGGCTCCCATTGCTTGTCGGAGGGGAAGGCGTCGTCCCAGCCCAGTTTTTCCCACGGGCCATAGACGGGGTTGGGGAAAAGGAACCAGCCCTTGTCCCATAGATTGGCGGCGGCGGCGCTCGTGGCGAGCGCCATGCGCTGCGCCGCGGGCAGGTCCTTGACGTTGAACTGCTGGCTGAAGTCGCCGAGCTGGTCGCCGCCGAGGATGATCACGCAATATCTGGACGCGATCGTGGCGCGGCGCCCGTCCTTGCTCGACCCGTCAGTATCGTCGCCCATCAGGAATAGCGTTTCGCCATGCCTGAAATCGCCGAGCCCCGCGGCGCGCAGCGTATCTTCGCTGCCCTTGACGTTGGCGGCGCTGCGGTTGGTGTTCGCGATAACGGTGATCCCTGCGGCGCGGAGCTTGTTCACCATCTCGACACTGCCGGGCATCGCGACCGCCTTGCCCGCCCCGGTCTTTTCCCACTGGTCCCAGACTTTGGGATCGTAAGCGGTTTGCGCGAAATGGCGCATGGGCCCGAGGTTCCAGATCAAGGTCTCGTCGGCGTCGAACACCGCGGCGAAGGGCTTGTCGCCGCACGGCTCGAAGCTCGGCGCCTCCATCGTCGCGCCCGGCGCGAGCACGACGCTGTCCTTCGGCCGCTGCCGGATCCGCCACACGCCATAGTCGGCGATCCGCGCATTGGTCGCGCGCACTGCGACCGCCGCCTCGGGCGAGCCGTAGAGATATTGGAGTTGCACTGGCGGCTTTGCTGCTTCGGCTGGCGGAGCCGGCGCGGTCGCCACCTCTGTTGGAGC
>CBJKNR010000199.1:0-6818 GCA_966417555.1 uncultured Sphingopyxis sp. | reverse complement strand
CTATCAAACCGCATGGCTGAAGGCGCACCATCCTGCCGAATTCTTTGCGGCGTCGATGTCGTTCGACAGCCACCAGACCGATAAATTGTCGATCTTCATCGACGACATGCGCCGCCTCGGCGTCGCGATCGCGCCGCCATCGGTCAACGACAGCGAGGCCGATTTCTCGGTCGGGCGCGGCGATGAGGGCCTGACCGTCCGATACGCGCTCGGTGCGCTCAAGGGTGTCGGCGAAAAGGCGATGGAAGCGCTTGTTGCCGAGCGCGCCAAGGGCGATTTCGCCTCGCTCGACGATTTCGCGAGCCGCATCGATCCGAAGCTGCTCAACCGGCGCCAGATCGAGGCGCTGGCGGGCGCGGGGGCGTTCGATTGTATCGAGCCCGATCGTCCGCGCGCCTTTGCTGGCGCCGAAAGCCTGCTCGCCTGCGCGAACAGTTCGGCGCACGAACGCTCGACAGGGCAGGGCGGCCTGTTCGGCGGCGACATCGCGATCGCACCGGCGCTGCAACTGCCCGCCGCCGAACCATGGACGCTCGCGGAGCGTATGACGCGCGAGAAGGACGCGTTCGGCTTCTATTTCTCCTCGCATCCGGTCGAGCAATATGAGGCGATCGTTTCGGCGCGCGGCGCGCGATCCTACGGCGATATCTGCGAGAATGTCGAAATGACTCCAGGCACGCGCATCCCGATGGTGATGGCGGCGATGGTCGAAAGCGCGCGCCCGCGCGTGTCGCAGCGCGGCAACCGCTTCCTCAACCTGACCTTGTCCGACCGTAGCGGCCAGTTCCAGTCGAGCTGCTTTGACGAGATCGCAGGCAAGACGCTCGAGGCGCTGGCGGCCGAGGGCGGCTGCGCGATCCTGTCGGTCGAGCTCGACCTGCTCGAGGGCGAGGAAACGCCGCGCGTGACGGTGCGCGGGGCGCAGTCGCTCGCCGATATTGCAGCGACCGCGGCGTTGCAGTTGACCTGCCGGGTCGAGCTGCCCGACGCGGTAGCCGAGATTGCGAAATTGCTCGAAAGGCGCGACGATGCGCGGGGGAAGGTCATCATCGCGACGCGTGATTCGATGACCGACGAGGATGTCCGCGTCGAGCTTGGCAGTCGCTTCGTGCTCGGGCCCGATAGCGTTTCACGGCTTGAAATGATCGCCGGGGTCACCGAAGCGGCGCTGTCGCTCGCCGCGCCGCGCGATTTCCGCGTCCGCGGATAGCGCTCCGACCATCCTCCCGATCGGGGAGGCGCCATTTACGCTTTGGCCCTTGCGCGCCGCGCATTTCCCGCCTTATCCCTAGCGTGCAACGATAATATCATGAGGATGCCGTACCATGGGAATGCAGGGGCAGCCGCTGCTCGTCACCAGCCTGATTGACCACGCCGCGCGCGAACATGCGGGGCGCGAGATCGTCTCGCGCTGGGCCGACGGCAGCATGACGCGATCGACCTGGGGCGAGGTCGGTGCCGATGCACGCCGTTTCGCCGCTGCGATGGTGAAACTGGGGATGAAGAAGGGCGATCGCATCGCGACGCTCGCGATGAACCACGGCCATCATCTGGTCAGCTGGTACGGCACCGCGGGAATGGGCGGCGTGCTGCACACCGTGAACCCGCGGCTGTTCGACGAACAGCTGATTTACATCATCAACCATGCCGAAGACCGGCTGCTGCTGTTCGACGCGATGTTTCTGCCGATTGTCGAGCGGATACGGCCCGAACTGAAGAGCGTCGAACATTTCATCCTTTTCGATGCCCCGGCGGAGACTGGCTACAAGTCGTACCGCGACCTGATCGACGCCGAGGACGGCAGCTTCGAATGGGTCAGCCTCGACGAACGCGATCCGGTGGGGCTTTGCTACACGAGCGGGACGACGGGCAATCCCAAGGGTGTGCTCTACGAGCATCGCTCGAACGTCATCCACGCAATCACCGAGATCCAGCCCGACGTGTTCGACATGTCGAACCGCAGCGTCGTCCTGCCGATCGTGCCGATGTTCCACGCCAACAGCTGGGGCATTCCGTTCGCGGCGGCGACGGTGGGCGCCAAGTTGGTCTTTTCGGCGACCAACGACGCGCAAGTGCTCTGTGACCTGATGCACGCCGAAGGCGTGACGCACAGCGCGGGCGTGCCGACCGTGTGGCTGGCGATGTTCGCGCATATGGACGCGACGGGCATCGATTATGGCAAGCTCTACCGCGTGATCATCGGCGGCTCGGCGGCGCCGCGCGCGATGATCGAGCGTTTCATGAGGGCCGGGGTCGACGTCGGCCACGCGTGGGGGATGACCGAGACCTCGCCGATCGGGACGATGGGCAAGCGGCCGTGGAACTGGGACGAGATGAGCTTTGACGAGCGCGTCGATGTCGTCTGCCGGCAGGGGTGCCCGCCGTTCGGGGTCGAGTTGCGTATCGTCGACGATGAGGACAGGGAGCTGCCGCGCGACGGCGTGACGAGCGGGCGGCTCCAGATCCGCGGGCCGTGGATCATCCGGCGCTATTTCAGGGCCGATGCCGACGCGACCGACACCGACGACTGGTTCGACACCGGCGACGTGTCGGTGATCCATCCCGACGGGGTCATGCAGATCACCGACCGCGCGAAGGACGTGATCAAGTCGGGCGGCGAGTGGATCAGCTCGATCGAGCTCGAAAATGCCGCGGTCGGTGCGCCGGGCGTGCAGGAAGCCGCGGCGGTCGGCGTCTATCATCCCAAATGGGATGAGCGGCCGATCCTGCTGATCGTGAAGAAGCCCGGCACCGAGACGAGCGAGGCGGCGATCGTCGAGTATCTCAAGGACAAGGTGGCCAAATGGTGGCTGCCCGACGAGGTGGTTTTCGTGGACGCATTGCCGCACACGGCGACAGGCAAGATATTGAAGCGCCAGATCCGGGATGATTACAAGGATTACAGGCTGCGGTCGCTGGACG
Source organism: uncultured Sphingopyxis sp. (assembly GCA_966417555.1). GTDB lineage: Bacteria > Pseudomonadota > Alphaproteobacteria > Sphingomonadales > Sphingomonadaceae > Sphingopyxis. The sequence continues at coordinate 3,896 of CBJKNR010000199.1, read as the reverse complement.
CGGCTTGAGAATGGGGGGCCAATATCGTCATTGCGAGGAGCCGAAGGCGACGCGGCAATCCAGAGGAGCGTAAACCGCCGTGGATTGCTTCCCCCGGCTTTCGCCGGGGTCGCAATGACGACGGTTTTCAGAACAGCTCCATCTGCCCATCGCGTCCGGGCGGGCGGAAGAGGTCGCTGCGGAGCGGAGGGAAGCTTTTGTCCATGCCATGTTCGCGCGCGGCGCGCTTGACGCGGGTGCGGATCAACTGCGCCCAGACGCCGTGGCCCTTCATCCGCGTAAAGAAGGTGGGGTCGTTGTCGCGGCCGCCGCGGATGTCCTGCACCATGTGCATGACCTTTTCGGCGCGGTCGGGGTAGTGCGCGGCGAGCCACGCGCGGAAGAGAGGGGCGACCTCGTAGGGCAGGCGCATGAGGATGTAGGAGGCGCGGATCGCGCCGGCTTCGGCGGCGGCGGCCATGATCGCCTCGATCTCGTGATCGGTGATCGCGGGGATGATCGGCGAGATATTGACCTGCGTCGGAACGCCCGCGTCGATCAGCCTGCGGATCGCGGCGAGGCGGCGCTTCGGATGCGGCGCGCGCGGTTCGAGCGTGCGCGCGATTCGGGGATCGAGCGTGGTCACCGAGACCGCGACGCCGACGAGGCTGTCGCGCGCCATGTCGGCGAGCAGGTCGAGATCGCGCAGCAGACGGTCGGACTTGGTCGTTATGATCAGCGGATGGCGCGTCTCGGCGAGGACTTCGACCACAGAGCGCGTGATGCCCCATTCGCGTTCGATCGGCTGATATCCGTCGGTATTGGTGCCGATCGCGAGCGGCGCGACCTTGTAGTTCCGCTTGGCGAGTTCGGCGCGTAGCAGCTTGGCCGCATCGGGCTTGGCGAAGAGCTTGCTCTCGAAATCAAGTCCCGGCGACAGGTCGTGAAAGGCGTGCGTCGGCCGCGCAAAGCAATAGATGCAACCATGCTCGCAGCCGCGATAGGGGTTGATCGAGCGGTCGAAGCTGATGTCGGGCGACTTGTTGCGCGCGATGATCGTCTTCGGATGTTCGACGGTTACGGTCGTGCGCAGCTTGGGCGCTTCGCCGTCGATATCCTCGGCCGCGTCGAGCCAGTCGCCGTCGGCCTCGCGGTCGAGCGAGCCGGTGCGGGTCGGGCGCAGATTGGTCGGGGCGCCGCGCCCGGCGATCGGGGGCAGGGGCTTCGTCGATTCCACCTGGAGAAGGTAGCTCTCATATGAGAACAAATAAAGAACATTTTTAGCCATCATCCCGGCGAAGGACGGGATCCCGACATCCCACCACAATGCCCCAGCGAGACCCCAGCCCTCGCCGGAATGACAATCTGGGTGCCACCCCACCAACCGCGGCATCAGCTCGACGAAATTGCACGGCTTGTGACGGCTGTCGAGCTGGGTCGAGAGTATGCCTTCCCACGCGTCGGTAACCGCGCCGGTCGACCCGGGCAGCGCGAAGATATAGGTTCCGCGCGCGACGACTGCGCAGGCGCGCGACTGGATCGTCGAGGTGCCTATCGTCTTGTAGCTCAGCCAGCGGAACAGCTCGCCGAAACCGGGAATATCCTTGCCGTCGAGCCGGTGGAGCGCCTCGGGCGTCACGTCGCGGCCGGTGAGGCCGGTGCCGCCGGTCGTGATGACGACGTCGACCTCCGGGTCGTCGATCCAGTTGTGGAGGCGCGAGACGATCAGGTCGGTCTCGTCCCTGATGATCGCGCGCGCGGCGAGAATATGGCCAGCGCCGGTGAGCAATTCCTCGAGCCTGTCTCCCGACCGGTCGTCGGCCGCGCTGCGGCTGTCCGAAATCGTCAGGATGGCGATGCGGACCGGTTTGAAGACGAGGCTTTCGTCGATTGGCATCCGGGTCAGTCGGCGTCGCCGAGGCCGCCGGCATATGTCAGGCGAGTGCGATCCTTGCCGTCGGGGAAGCGCGGCCATTTGCCCTGTGCAAGGGCGGCGCGGCTGACCGAAGGCTTGCCCTGCTGCGCTTCGTACATCCAGTAGTTGCGGAGCACGATGCCGACATAGCCGCGCGTTTCCCAATAGGGGATCGATTCCATATAGAGCAGCGGGTCGCCATTGTCGCGGATCTCGGTCTGCCAGCGTGCGATCGGCGCGGGGCCGGCGTTATAGGCGGCGATCACCTTGGGCAGCTGGCCGCCCGTCGCGGGATCGCGGCTGAGATATTGCAGATAACGCTGGCCGAGATCCATGTTCACCGCGGGCGTCTTGAGGTCGCTGAGGGCAGCGACCGCGCCTTCCCAACGCACAATGTCGCGCGCCGTGCCGGGACGCACCTGCATCAGTCCGGTCGCGCCCGCGGGGCTCACGACGCCGCGCTGGAAGCGTGATTCCTGCAGCGTGTGGGCAAAGACCAGCGCCGGATCCACGCGCCAGCCACCATTCGGTTCCCATTTGGGCTGCGGATAGCGCGTCTGTGCGGCGGGCCTGCGCCCCTGCGGGGTGTTGTGCGCGAGATAGAGCTGCGTTTCGGGAAGGCTCAGTGCGGCGGCGATAGCGAGCAGCTGCTCGTGCTGGCGCGCGTCGCCGATCCGCGCCTGATGGCGCAGCGCGCTGCCGGCATATTGATCCTCGCCGATCTCCGAAAGCGCCATTGCGATGCGGACATTGGGCAAATTCTCCAGCGCGCGCCACGCGCTGCGGTCGGCGCGGACATTCTCGCGCTGCGCCGCGGTTTCGACGCCGAGCGCTTCGGCGGCCAACAGACCATAGAAGGTCTCCCCGTTCGACGCGGCGGCACGGAGGCGCTGTTGCACCGAAGCAGGCTGGCCGGCGGCGATTGCGGCACGCGCGGCCCAATAATGGGCGGCGGCGCGCTGTTCGCTGTCGGGCGCTTCCTTGGCCACGCGATCGAAGGCGGTCAGCGCAGTGCGATAATCGCGGGTCCGCCATGCGGCGAGGCCCTTGACCCACGCGCACTGCGTCGACCATGCGCCCTGACCGTCGCTGCAATCGCTCGCGAGGCGAAACGCGTTCGCGTCGTCATTTTCGATAGAATAGGACCATGCGACCTTTTGCCGCCACTCGCTGCGCGCTTCGGGGGTCAACTGGTCGGCGACGGCATTGAGCAGCGCCTCGGCGCCGGCGGGGTCGTCGTTCTTGATCCGGTCGGGGATGGTGCGGGCGAGGCCGGCGGCAACGGGGTCGCTGCTTACCGCATCGGCCCCGAGACGGCGGGGGGCGCTCCCTGCCCAGGAAAGGCGGTTTTGCAAAGGCAGCGTCGGCAGATCGGTCGCGCCGCGTTTCGCCGCGAGGCGGCTCAGCTGCTCGGCTTGCGGCAGGAAGGGCGATCGCGACAGGATCGGCATGATGTCGGCTATTTCGGCGCGCGGGCTGTTGGCGGCCGTCAGCAGTTCGGCGCGCAGGAAATCGGTGAGCGGGCCGTTGTCGGAGCCGTCGAGCAGCGCCTTGGCGTCGGCCCAGCGTTGCCCGCGGATTGCAGTGAGAACCTGCGTGTAGAGCTGCTTCTGCTTCGACGATAATATGTCGGGCACGGTTTGCGGCGCCGACACAAAGTCGCGGTTTCCGGCGTCGGCTGCGAAAGCGGGCGTGGCGCCGACCGAAATCGCCAAAGCGGCGCACGAGAGGAAGGTTCTGGTCATATTCTGCATCCGTCAACGTCCCCGGTTGAACAGTTTCAGGCTATCCCATGCCGCCGCCTTCTGGGCCGGCCGGGCCAGCAGCATCGCGGGATGCGCCACAGCCACAGCCTCCAATTTGCTGCCGTCTTGGTTAATATTCAGTAACCTTCCGCGCGCATCGGGCAACGTGGTGGCGGCTGCCATGCGGACGATGTCGCTGCCGATCAGCAGCAGGCGCACGGGTCGGGCCAGTCGCAGATGATGCCATAGCAGGCGAT
>CBJKNR010000198.1:0-6832 GCA_966417555.1 uncultured Sphingopyxis sp. | reverse complement strand
CCGGGCTCACCCCCAGCGGCGCGTTCATCGGCTCGATGGGCGGCAGCGCGGGCGGCGTCAGCGGCACCAATGTGCCGTCGCCCGGCACTGCCAACACGAGCATCGCTGGCGTCGTGATCGCAGCCGGCACCAGCGCCGAGCGCTACGACTTCGGCGCGACCGGCGAAGGGCTCAGCGGCTATGTCTATGTCGACCGCAACGGCAACGGCGCGCGCGACGATGGCGAGCCCGGTATTCCCGGCGTGACGATCACCCTTTCGGGTGTAACCGGCGGCGGCCAGGACCTTTGCACGATCGCGGCGTGCACCGCGACCACCGATGCGAGCGGCAATTTCATCTTCATCAATGTGCCGGGCTCCGCGGCGGCAGGCTACACGCTGACCGAACAGGCCCAGTCGAACGCCCCGCTTTCCAACTTTGCCGACGGCGCCGACGCGCCGGGCACCGTCGAGGGAAGTCCGCGCGGCACGGCCGGCAATGATGTGATCAACGGCATCGTGCTCGGCGCCGGCGAACTCGGCATCAACAACGCCTTCGGCGAGCGTGGCTCTTCGCTTGCGGGCAGCGTCTATATTGACGACAACGACGACGGGGCGCGTCAGGGCGGCGAGACGACTCTCGCCGGGATCATGGTCACGCTGTCCGGGACAAGCGCAAGCGGCGAAGACATCTGCACGCTTCGCGCCGCTCTCGATCCGGCGCTCGGCTGCACGACGACGACGGGACCCGACGGCAGCTATCGTTTCGACGATCTGCCGGCCGGCACCTACACGCTGACCGAGGATCAGCCGAGCGCCTATGCCGATGGCCGCGAAGCGGCCGGCACCCCGGCGGGTATCGTCGACAACGGCAGCTTCGGCGGCGCAGCCGCGACCAACCGCGTGGCTTCGATCGCGCTCGGTAACGGCGTCGCGGGCACGGGCTATGATTTCGGGGAGCGCGCGATCACCATTTCGGGCCGGGTCTATCTCGATCCCGAGCGCGACGGCGCGGACAATGAAGAGACCGGCATCCCCGGCGTGACGATCACCCTGCGCCAAGGTGGAACCGTCATCGCCACCACGACCACCGGTCCCGATGGCAGCTACCGCTTCGAGAACCTGCCCGCCGGAAGCTACACCGTCGAGGAGACCCAGCCCGCGGGCTATGGCTCGTCGACTCCGAACAGCCAGTCGGTCAATGTGAGCGCCGGCCAGAACCAGTCGATCGATTTCGGCGATACCAATTCCAGCCTTGCCGGTTCGGTCTTCGTCGACAGCAATGACGATGGCATTCGTCAGCCCGGCGAGCGAGGTATCGAAGGCGTCGCCGTGCGTCTCGCCGGCACCGACGAGGCGGGCGCGGCGGTCGACCGCACGCTCACCCCCGATGCCGACGGCAATTATCGCTTCGGCGATGTGCTTGCCGGCACCTACACCCTGAGCGAAACCCAGCCGGTCGGCTTCGGGGACGGGCGCGAGAGCGCCGGCCCGTCGGGCGGCTCGGTCGCGAACGACAGCATATCCGGCATCGCGCTCGCGGCCGGCGTCGATGCCACCGACTATGTGTTCGGCGAGGTCGGACAGGGCCAGGGCGGAACCGTCTATGTCGATGACAACCGCAACGGCGTCCAGGATCCGGGCGAGCCTGGAATTCCGGGCGTTACCGTGGAGTTGCAGCGTCCGGACGGATCAGTCGTCCAAACGGTCACCACCGGACCGGACGGGCGCTACGATTTCGCCGACATTGAGGCAGGCGACTATGTGATCGTCGAGACCCAGCCGGCGGGCTATGGCGATGCCGCGGAGAACCCGGCCAACCGCGTCCCTCTGACGGTCGGCGTCGGAAACGCCGTGACGCCCGTCAATTTCGGCGAGCGGGTCGGCTCGATCGCAGGCCTCGTCTACAACGACAGCAACGGCAATGGTCAGCGCGACCCAAACGAGCCGGCGATTCCCGGTGTCACGATGACTCTCAACGGTACCGACGCGCGCGGCAATCCGGTGACCCGGACGGCCGTCTCGGGACCCGATGGCAGCTATCTGTTCACCGGTCTTCCCGGCGGCAGCTACTCGATCGTCGAGACACAGCCCGACGGTTACGGCGACGGTATCGACACGCCCGGCACTTCGGGCGGCTCGGCCGCCGGCGATACGATCTCGGCGATCAATCTCACCGCGGCGGATGAGGCCACCGGCTATCTGTTCGGCGAAGAGGGCGAGGGCGCGCGGGTCACGGGCCGCGTCTGGACGGACGGCGATCATGATCGCGCGCTAGATAATGGCGAGGCGGTCCAGACCGACTGGGTGGTAGAGCTCCTGCTCGGTGACGCGCTGATCGCAACCACCACGACCCGCGCGGACGGCAGCTATGCCTTCAACGGCGTCGCGCCGGGCACCGGCTACGAAATCCGCTTCCGCAACCCCGAAAGCAATGCGCTCTACGGCAGCGCGCGCCCCAACGAAAGCGGTGCTCCGGTTACCGAGGGTGTGGTGTCGGCGAGCAACCTTGGAGGGGCGCGGACCGAGGGCGGTACGCTGACGGGGCTGACGCTCGCTCCGGGCGCCGACGTCCCGCAGCAGTCGCTGCCGCTCGACCCTTCAGGGGTGGTCTACGACGCGGTGCGCCGTACGCCGGTCTCTGGCGCGACGGTGGCGTTGAGCGGGCCGGCCGGTTTCGATCCCGCCATTCACCTGCTCGGCGGTGCTGGCAACCTTTCCCAGGTCACGGGCGACAGCGGCATGTATCAGTATCTGCTGCTGCCCGGCGCGCCCGCGGGCGTCTACACCCTCGCGGTAACGCCGCCCAATGGCAGCTATAATCCGATCCAGCCGTCGAGCATCATTCCGCCCTGCGCGGGGCCGCTCAATGTCGGTGGCACCCCGGATCCGCTGCTCGTGTCTATCTATAATGGCGCGCCGCCCGCCGGCGCCGTCAAGACCTGCACGACCGGAGGCGAGAGTACCGCCTATTTCCTGAGTTTCACGCTTACGCCCGGCGTGTCGGCCAATGTCGTCAACAACCATATTCCGATCGATCCGATCCTCGAAGGCGCGATCGAAGTCACGAAGCGGACGCCGATGACCAATGTCAGCCGCGGCGGTCTCGTTCCCTATGTCGTCACCGCCCGCAACACGCTGGCCGGCGCCATCAACGGGATCACGATCACCGATCGAGTGCCCGCCGGTTTCCGCTATCGCACCGGCAGCGCGACGATCAACGGGACGGCGGTCGAGCCGCAGCAAAACGGCCGCCTGCTCAGCTGGCCCAACCAGAGCTTCGCGGCCGGCGAAGGGAAGGCGATCCAGTTGATCCTCGTGGTCGGTGCCGGCGTCGGCGAGGGCGAGCATGTCAACGAGGCCTATGCCGTGAACGCGCTCGTCGGCGCGGTCGTGTCGAACGTCGCCGACGCGACCGTGCGGATCATCCCCGATCCCGACTTCGATTGCTCCGATGTGATCGGCAAGGTCTTCGACGATCGCAACATGAACGGCGTCCAGGACGAGGGGGAGCCCGGCCTGCCCGGCGTCCGCCTGGCCTCCGCGCGGGGCCTGCTCATCACCACCGACGCCGAGGGCCGTTATCACGTGACGTGTCCGATGATCCCGAACGAGGAGCGCGGGTCCAATTTCATCCTGAAGGTCGACGAGCGGACGCTGCCGACCGGTTTCCGGATGATCTCGGTCAATCCGGACACGGTACGTCTGACCCGCGGTCGCATGGCGACGCTGAATTTCGGTGCTGCGGTGGGCCGGGTCGTGCGCCTCGATGTCAATGGCGATGCCTTCGAGGGCGACGCCATCGCTCCGGCCTTCAATGCCCGGATCGACGGCCTGCTCGAGGTTATCGCGATGAGCCCCTCGGTCCTGCGCATCGCTTATGCGGCGCGCGGAGAAGATGAGCGGACCATCCGGCGCAGACTGGAGTCCTTGCGGGACGCTATCGCAGCAAAGTGGAAGCAGGTCGACGACCGATATCGACTGATCATCGAGGAGGAGACCGCGGTTCCGGCCGCCGCCCGGCAGGGAGACGCCAAATGAGACCGCACATGATCCGCCCACTGGCGATCCTCGCTCTCGGAGCATCCTCGCTCGCGCTGAGCGGCGGTCTGCTTGCGCAGACTGTCGAGCCCGCCAGCTATTGCGGTGATGAGACGCGTCCGTGCGGGCCGCGCACCGACGACAGCTCGGTCGAACGGCGCGCCGTTGCGCACAATCTCGAAATCGGGTCGGGCGAGAGCGCGTTTCGCATTACGGTTGACGGCGCGGGCGAGGGCGGCACTGCTGCCGATGCACAGCGCGCCACCGACGTCGCGCTCGCCGAGGCGAACATCAATATCCAGGTGACCCGGCTCGACGGGCAACCGATGCTGAGCCTCGTTCCGGCCGAGCCGGCTATCGCGCCCGGTCAGCCGATGCGCTTCGAGGCGATGACCAATTATGCCGCGTTTATCGCACGGGCCGAACTGCGTCTGTTCGGTCCGGGGGATTCGATCGAAGGCACGCCCTTGACGGTCATCCCGGTTCGCTTCGGCGAGCCGATATTGTGGAGCCCCGGAGCGGCCGAAGACCGGCCGTATCGTGCGGTGCTGCGCGTCTATGACGCCGAGGGGCATTTCGACGAGACGGCCCCGACAGATGTGACCGTCACCGCTGCCCCGCGCGACGCGTTCCGCGATACGCGCACGGGTCCGATCTTCGAGAATATGCGCATGACGGCGAATATCCCGGTTGCCGGCACCGAGGTGACGGTGAGCGGCCTGGTCGACGAGGCTACGACGAAGGTCAGCGCGTTCGGCACGCGCATCCCGGTCGATGCCGGCCGGCGCTTCGTCGCCCAGCAGATTGTCCCCGCCGGCGTCGGCGAGGCGGTGGTACGTCTCGAGCCCGCCAATGGGGAGGCGCGCGAATTCCGCCGCGCGCTGAACGCGCCCTCCGACGACCATTTCCTCGTGGCGATAGCCGACATCACGGCGGGGCACCGGAGCTTCGATCCAGGTCGCCTCGAACTTCAGGGCGCGGACGAGGCGGACGCCCGCCGCGACTTCGTCGACGGGCGGATGGCCTTCTATTATCGCGGCCGCTTGTCCGAGCGATGGCGGTTGACTGCTTCGGCGGACACCGGCGAACAACCGCTTTCCGACCTCTTCGACGGATTCCTCCGCCGCGACCCGCGCGCGCTGTTGCGGCGGCTCGATCCAGAGCGCCATTATCCGACCTATGGCGACGATTCGACGACCGTCGAGGATGCCCCTACTTACGGGCGCTTCTACATCCGCGCCGAAAGCGAAAACGCCGAGGCGATGTGGGGCAACTTCCAGACGCAGCTCAGCGGCACCGAACTCATCCGCTATCAGCGCGGCCTCTATGGTGCGCAGCTCAAGTGGCGCAACGCCGCGACCACGAGCTTCGGCGAGCGGCGCACTGAGATCAACGGCTTTGCCGCCGACCCGGGTACGGTCGGAAGCCGCGAGGATTTCACGTCGACGGGTGGGTCCGTATACTATCTGCGCAACCGCGACCTCGCGGGAGGCTCGGAGCGGCTGTTCGCAGAGGTACGCGACCGCGATTCCGGTCTGGTTCTTGAACGGCGCGAACTCATCGCGGCGCGCGACTATGAATTGAACTATATTCAGGGCCGCATCCTGCTGCGCGAGCCGCTGCCGATCACAGCCGACGGCAGCCTGTTCGTGCGCGACTCCTCGCTGGCTGGAAACCCCGTCTGGCTGGTCGTCACCTATGAATATGTGCCTGGGCTCACGCGTCCCGACGCGCTGACCGTCGGCGGTCGCGCGCAGCATTGGCTGACCGACCAGGTACGAGTGGGCCTGACCGGCTACCGGCAAGGCGAGGATCAGGCTTCGCAGAACCTCTATGGCGCCGACATCCTCGTCCGCTACAAGCCGGGCACCTATTTGCGCGGCGAGTTCGCCCAGTCGAAGGGTGCGGGCAACGGCGCTCTCTATTCCTCGACCGGCGGATATGATTTTACCGAGCTCAACACCATCGCGCGCCGTGCCAACGCCTTCAATGTCGAAGGCGCCATGGATGTAGCCGAGGTTCTCGGAGCGGGTTCGGGCCGGATCGGCATGTACTGGCGCCAGCGCGGGCGCGGCTTCTCGGGACCGGGCGAACTCACCTTCAACGAGATGCTCGATCAATATGGCGGAACCGCCGACGTCGAAATCGTGAAGGGCACCCGCTTCCAGGCGAAGGCCGACCTCACCGACGGCTCGATCACCGAGCGTCATGCGTTCGAAGCGGGTATCCGGCACGAACGGGCTGACGGCTGGTTCGGCGCCTTGGGTGTGCGTTCGGAGAAGCAGCAGGGCCAGGCGACGCCATACACGCCATTCCCATCGTCGCCCGAATTGACGGGTTCGCGCACCGATGTGGCGGCAAGTATCGGTTATCGGCATACGCCTGCCCCGAGCACGCCGAATCAGGATGAACCGGACGAGCAGAAGCGTGATCGTTCCTGGTCGGCGTCGCTCTTCGGCCAGACCACGGTCGATCGCAGCGGCGGGCGGCAGGAAAATGACCGGTTCGGCGTTGCCGGAAAGGTCGAACTCAGCGACCGACTGAGCGTCGATGCCGAAGTATCCGACGGCGATCTCGGCATGGGCGCGGATGCTCGGGCAACGTTCACGATGGGCGATCGCGGCTCGCTCTATCTCGGCTATGCGCTTGCTGCCGAAAATCCGGACGCGTTCAACACCGCGCCAGGTGCTGAGCCCGCCCCGGTCTGTGCGGTCACGGTTGCGGTTTTGACATCCGCCGCTTCCACCCGGCGGCTCCACAGCCACCCGCCTCCCGCCAGCACCGCGACGATGATGACGAGCGCGATCCACGTG
>CBJKNR010000197.1:0-6900 GCA_966417555.1 uncultured Sphingopyxis sp. | reverse complement strand
GGCAGTACATCCATTGAGCTTCCTTGCGGCATCGATCATCGTCGGCATCGCCGTAATCGCGCCCGTCTATGCCCATGAGCTCTGGTCGGGGCGGCTGATCGTGCCGGGGACGGGGAGCGCGCTGGCGATCGCCTATGTTGCGATCTTTCCATCCTTCCTCGCCTATCTCTTCTTCAATCGCGGGATCGAACTGATCGGGTCGGCGGCGACGGGGCAATATATGAATGTGATGCCGCTGATGGGCGCAGGGCTCGCAATGCTCTTCCTCGGCGAGCGGCTCTATCTGTTCCACATCGTCGGGCTGGCGCTGATCGTCGCCGGAATATTGGTCGCCGGGCGTCCGCAACCCGCGGCGCAGGCCTAGACTCTAGGCGAGCGCTTCCTCGACCTGCGCAAGGCGGTCCTTGCCGAAGAACATTTCGCCGCCGACAAAGAAGGTCGGGATACCGAACGCCCCGCGGGCGACCGCGGCTTCGGTGTTGGCGGCAAGCCTGGCCTTGATCCCGGGCTCCTGCGTGCGCGCAAGCAGTGCCGGACCGTCGAAGCCGCTCGCCGAAAGGAAGGTGGCAATGACCTCGGGCTCGTCCATCTTGAGGCCTTCTTCCCACATCGCACGGTTCACCGCGTCGACATAATCGTCGAGATTGCCTTCATCGTCGGCGACGATCGCACCACGCATGATCGTCAGCGTATTGACCGGGAAATGCGGATTGATGCGGAATTTGACCAAATTGTGCCTCGCGATGAAGCGCCGCATCTCGAGATTTTCGTAAGCGAGCTTGGCGGGCGCGTCGGCGTATTGGACCATCGGCGCCCTGTTGCCCGTCGCCTTGAAGATGCCGCCAAGCAGGCAGGGCGTGATGACGAGGTCGGCGCCGGTGCGGTCGAGCAGGTCGGGCAGCGCCTTCATCGAGAGATAGGCATTGGGGCTGCCGAAATCGAAAATGAGTTCGAGGGTCTTTGCCGGACTTTGGGTCACCATTTTTCTCCCCAGGGGCGGAGGTCAAGCTCGTGCGTCCACGCACTTTTGGGCTGCTTGTGGAGCGTCACATAATTGGCGGCGATAGCCTCGGGGTTCAGGATCAGGTCCTGCGCCTTCGCATATTCGAAGTCGGGGTGGCGGCCCTTGATGAATTCCGTATCGATCGCGCCATCGATGATCGTGTGCGCGACATGAATGCCCTGCGGCCCGAGTTCGCGCGCCATCGACTGGGCAAGCATGCGAAGCGCGCCCTTGGCGCCCGAAAAGGCCGAAAAGCCCGATCCGCCGCGCAAGGAGGCGGTGGCTCCCGTGAAGATGATCGTGCCGCGGCCGCGCGGGGTCATGCGTTTCGCGGCCTCGCGGCCCATCAGGAAGCCGCCGAGACACGCCATTTCCCAGACCTTGGTGTAAACGCGCAGCGTCGTCTCGGCGATCGGGAAATTGACGTTGGCGCCGATGTTGAACACCGCGACCTCGACCGGGCCGACCTCGGCCTCGATCTGGTCGAAGAGCGTAATCATCGCCTTTTCGTCCCGGGCATCGGCCGGGAAGGCGCGCGCCGCATGGCCGTCGTCGCGGATCGACTGCGCGAGTGCCTCGAGTTGCCCGGCATTGCGCTCACGGCGGTTGACGCAGGCGGTGAGGCCCTCGGCAGCAAAGGCGCGTGCGATCGCGCCGCCTGTGGCATCGCCGGCGCCGATGATGACGGCTGCGGGGGTGGGCATGGGCGACTCTCCTCTTGTCACCGATAGTAACTATGATAATCATAGTGACAAGAGCTTTCTTCCGATGAAAAGGGGTGCCGATGAAAATATCCTCGTCATTGCGAGCGAAGCGAAGCAATCCAGAGCGGTTTACGCTACTCTGGATTGCTTCGCTTCGCTCGCAATGACGGTAAGGGGGAGGGATGCCCAGACGCGCGGATCTGTCAGATACTTTCTGCCCCGTGGGGCGGTCCGCCGAATTGCTCGGCGACCGCGCGGTGCTGCTCATCCTGCGCGATCTGTTTTTCGGACGGCGGCGCTTCGAGGCGATCGCGGCGAACACCGGGCTCGGCCCGCAGCTCGTCTCGGCGCGGCTCAAGCTGATGGAGAGGGAGGGCGTGGTCGAGCGCCATGTCTATCAGGAACGTCCCCTGCGCCACGAATATCGCCTGACCGCGAAAGGCAAGGATCTGTTCGACATTCTCTATGCCATGCGCAATTGGGCCGAACGCTGGGCCTATGAAGAGGGGGAGACAGGCGCGGGCCTGGCCATGCGCTACACTCACCGCGCGTGCGGTACCGACGTCGGCACGTCGACCGTCTGCCCCGGATGCGGCGAGCTGCTGCGCTATGGCGATCTGAAAGGGGAGCCGTCGGAAGCGCTCAAAGCCGAGCAGGCGGCGAAGGCTGGATAGCCGCTCCGTCATTGCGACCCCGGCGAAGGCCGGGGGAAGCAATCCAGGGCGGTTTACGCTACTCTGGATTGCCGCGTCGCCTTCGGCTCCTCGCAATGACGAAGAGAATTACGCCTTTTCCAGCGTGCATTGCAGCGGGTGCTGGTTCTGCCGCGCCGCGTCCATCACCTGGTTCACCTTGGTTTCGGCGACTTCGTAGCTGAACACGCCGCACACACCGACGCCCTGCTGGTGGACGTGCAGCATGACCTGCGTCGCCTGTTCGATGTCCATGTTGAAAAAGCGCTGGAGCACCATCACGACGAATTCCATCGGCGTATAATCGTCGTTGAGCAGCAGCACCTTGTACATCGAAGGTTTTTTTGCCTTCGCGCGGGTGCGCGTCGCGATGCCGACACCGGGGCTGCCGGGCGAGCCGTCGTCCTTGTCCGCCATCGCGCGAACCGGGGTCATGGTCGAAACTGGAAACATCATGGGCAGGAATATCGCAAGCCGCCGTGGAAGCGCAAGGGGCGCGGTCGCGGATTTTAACCTCTTGTTCGCCAGCCGGCCGGCATGTGCCCCAAAACAAGAACCGCCCGCTTCCGGGGGAAGCGAGCGGCCTTGGGGGCGTCGGCGCAGGGCGGGGAGAGGAGGGGAAGTGCCCGCGCCAACGACAGGAAGGTGAAGTCGCTCAGGCGGCCTTCATCTTCGAAGTGATGACCGAAACGCGGTTCGAGATCGGCGCGAAGCTGTCGTTCGTCAGCTTGACGACGAGTTCGCTGGTCTTCGAGGTCTGCGCGACAGCGGCGTCGAATGCCTTCTTGCTGTTTTCGGCATAGAGCTTGAAGAAGTCGGCCGGGGTCTTGACGGCGGTGTAGCCCTTCAGCGCGGCGGTCGTGTCCTCGAAGCTCTTGCGAGCGAAGGTCACGCCTTCCTGGCCGAGCGTTTCGATGCCCTTGGCAGCGATCTTGCCCGATTCAACGAGGGCTTCGATGTTCGCCTTGTTGAATTCGACGGCTTCTTCGGCAATCTTGCTGGTCTTCGCGAACGCTTCCTTCGCCTTCTCGTTGAAGTCGGCGGTCAGGGTCTCGGCGCGGGTCTTCGCCTCGTCGGCGAACTTCTTGACGGTGTCGTTCATGGTCTTCAGTCCTTTGGTGGCGAGGGCGGCCGGCTTCGGCTGGGCCTTCGCGGGCTTGGGGGCAATGGTCTTCGCAGCCGCCTTCTTGGGGGCGACCTTCCTGGCTGCCGGCTTTGCGGCTTTCTTTTGGACCGGCTTGGCCTTTGCCGCGACAGTCTTGATCTTCACGGGCGCCTCGGCCTTGGCTGCGGGCGCAGCTTCGACCGGAGCGGCAGGAGCAGCCACCGGCTTGGCGGCGGTTTCCAGCGTCGCGGCTTCGAAAGCCTTTTCGGCACTATCCATCTTGGTAGCCATCGGGACAACTCCTTTATGTTGCACTGCACAATATAGGAGCGGATCGGCAATTTCAAGAGGAATTTTGTGCACTGCAAAAAATAGTCGAAGCGCCGGCCCGCGGACAATATATTCGCCGGATATTACCGCTGTTTGACGTAGCGTCCGGGGGCGTCCTCGATCGCCTTTTTCTTGCCCTTTCCGGGGATGCGCCCGCCTTTGACCGCGGTTTTCGCCCCATCCTGCTTCGCGATCCAGCCGATCCAGTGCGGCCACCAGCTCCCCTTGGTCTCGCTGGCGCCCGCAACAAAATCGTCGAGCGTCGCGGCGCCATTGTCGCCGGTCCAATATTGATATTTGCCGGCAGCGGGCGGGTTGACGACGCCGGCGATATGTCCCGAGCCCGCGAGCAGAAAGGTCTTGGGCCCCGAAAGATGGTCCATCAAACGCCACACGCTGGCGAGCGGCGCAATATGATCCTCGCGCCCCGCCTGGATATAGGCCGGGGTCTCGATCTTCCTGAGGTCGATCGGCGTGCCCATTGCCGACAGGCTGTTCGGGATGACCATGCGATTGTCGCGGTAGAGGTCGACCAGATATTGCCGGTGCCATTTGGCGGGCAGATTGGTGACGTCGCCGTTCCAGTACAGGAGGTCGAAGGGCGGATAGTCGTTGCCGAGCAGATAATTGCTCACGACATAGTTCCAGATGAGATCGCGCCCGCGCAGGCTGTTGAAGGTTGCCGCCATATAGCGCCCGTCGAGGAAGCCGCCTGCCGACAGCTGCTGGAGCAGGGTCAGATAGCTTTCGTCGACGAACATCTTGAGGTCGCCCGCCAGCTCGAAGTCGACCTGTGCGGTGAAGAAGGTCACCGACCTGACCTTGTCAGCCTCGCCCCGCGCCGCGAGCATCGCCAGCGTCGCGGCGAGCGTCGTGCCCGCGACGCAATAGCCGATGGTGTGGACGTGCGGCACATCGAGCAGGTCGCGCACGGTATCGATCGCATCGACCTGCGCCGCGATATAGTCGTCCCAAACGACCTCGCCCATCGACGCGTCGGCCGACTTCCACGACACCATGAAGACGCTGAGGCCCTGTTCGACCGCCCAGGCGACGAAGCTTTTCGCAGGGTTAAGGTCGAGAATGTAGAAGCGGTTGATCCACGGCGGGAAGATGACGAGCGGGACGGTGAAGACCTCCTTCGTCGTCGGCGCATAATGGATCAGCTGGTAGAGATCGGTCTCGTGGATCACCTTGCCCGGCGTGGTCGCGATATTCACCCCGACCTCGAACGCGTCGGGGTCGACGTGCGAGAGCTGCCCGCGCGACAGGTCGGTGAGCATATGTTTCAGCCCCTTGAGCAGGCTTTCACCGCGCGTCTCGAGCGCACGCCTGATCACTTCGGGATTGGTGACCGCGAGATTCGAAGGCGAGAGTGCCTCGGTCATATTCTTCGCGGCGAATTCCATCTTCGCGCGCGCCTGCTCGTCGAGCCCCTGCATCGTGCGCGTCGTCGTGAGCAATTGTTCGGCGAGCAGGCCATAGGTCTGGCGGATCAGCGCGAAAACGGGATTGGCGGTCCAGTCAGGATCAGCGAAGCGCTTGTCTTTCGGCGCATCGGATTCGGGCGCGAAGGGCGGCTGGAGCGTCGCGATCGAGGTCCAGAAGGCGACGCCCTGTTCCCACAGTTTGGACGATTGCTCGGCCCATAGCTGGGTTGTCGGATTCTGCAGCCAGCTCGCGGGGTCGAACAGGCTCGCCGCGGCGCTGTTGCCCTTGTTTGCCTGCCCCAGGGCATATTCGAGCATCATCTGCTGCGCGCGTCCCAGGACGCTCGCCCAATGCTGGATATCCTCGGGCGATGGCATGAAGGGATTCGGCGCGTCCGTCGTCTCGTTCCTGCCCGTATCGCTCATGCTCGTTCCTGCTGGTCAGTGCGGATATAATGCCTATAACAAGCCGCGATGCGGCTGGCGAGATTGCCGCTCGCGTCAATCCAGATGCACACGCAAAGGAGTTGTTCTAGTTTCCCATGTCCGAAGATGAATTCTATCGCATCAAGCGCCTGCCGCCCTACGTCATCGCCGAAGTGAATGCGATGCGTGCGGCCGCCCGCGCCGCGGGAGAGGACATCATCGACCTGGGGATGGGCAACCCCGACCTGCCGCCGCCGGCGCATGTGATCGAAAAGCTCTGCGAAGTGGCAATGAAGCCCGACGCGCATGGCTATTCGCAGTCGAAGGGCATTCCCGGCCTCCGCCGCGCGCAGGCGAATTATTACGGCCGCCGCTTCAACGTCGAGCTCGATCCCGAAACCGAGGTTGTCGTCACCATGGGGTCGAAGGAAGGGCTTGCGAGCCTCGCGACCGCGATCACCGGGCCCGGCGACGTGGTACTCGCGCCGAATCCCAGCTATCCGATCCACACCTTCGGCTTCATCATCGCCGGCGCCACGATCCGCAGCGTACCGACGACTCCCGACGAGAATTACTGGCGCGCGCTCGACCGTGCGATGGCCTTCACCGTGCCGCGCCCGTCGATCCTCGTCGTCAACTATCCGTCGAACCCGACCGCCGAGGCCGTTGACCTCGCCTTCTATGAGCGGCTCGTCGCGTGGGCGAAGGAGAACAAGGTCTGGGTGCTTTCGGATCTCGCTTATTCGGAGCTTTATTACGACGGTAATCCGACGCCTTCGATCCTGCAGGTTCCGGGCGCGAAGGATGTCGCGATCGAATTCACCTCGATGTCGAAAACCTATTCGATGGCGGGCTGGCGCATGGGCTTTGCGGTCGGCAACAAAAGGCTGATCGCGGCGATGACACGCGTGAAATCCTATCTCGATTATGGCGCCTTCACGCCGATCCAGGCGGCGGCCTGCGCGGCGCTCAACGGGCCGCAGGACATCGTCGCGAAGAACCGCGAACTCTACCAGAAGCGCCGCGACGTGATGGTCGAAAGCTTTGGCCGCGCCGGTTGGGATATCCCGAGCCCGCCCGCGTCGATGTTCGCCTGGGCGCCGCTGCCCCCCGCGCTCAGGGAAATGGGCAGCCTCGAATTCTCGAAGCAGCTGCTGACCCATGCCAAGGTCGCGGTCGCGCCGGGCGTCGGCTATGGCGAGGATGGCGA
>CBJKNR010000196.1:0-6906 GCA_966417555.1 uncultured Sphingopyxis sp. | reverse complement strand
CATCCAGCTGCTCACCGCGCTCGACGCCGGAAGCTGGGCCGCCTATGAACAGATCTACGCCGCGAGCTGGAAGCCCGAAGAGGGGCATCCCGCGCTGCTCCGCGCCTTTGCCGAGGCCGAAGGCGCCGGCGGGCGGCTGCGCATGGGGATCGCGCGCATCGACGGCGTCCCCGTCGCCGCGCAATATTGGACGGTCGAGGACGGCACTGCCTTCATCCACAAGCTGGCGCATGTCGAGGACAGCCTGAAAACCTCGCCGGGCACACTGCTGTCGGCAGCCTTGTTCCGCCATGTAATCGAGGTCGACCGCGTGCGCCGCATCGATTTCGGCACCGGCAACGACGCGTACAAACGCGACTGGATGAACCGGCACGATCCGCTTTGGCGCATCGAGGCTTTCAATCCGTCGCGTGTCGCGGCATGGGGACCCGCATTGAAGACATACGCCCGATCCGTGCTGAGGAAAGAAACGTGACCGAACCCGCCCCCAAGGCAACTGCCGTCGACGCCACCCTTCGCGCCCTGCTCGCGGACGTGCTCGGTCTCGGCGAAGACCGCGCCGCGGCGCTGACAGAGGACAGCGGGCTGTTCGGCGAACTGCCCGAATTCGATTCGATGGCGGTCGCGACGGTGCTGACCGAGATGGAAGACCGGCTGGGCATCCTGATCGACGACGACGAGATCGACGGCGAAATATTCGAAACCTACGGCAATTTGCTCGCCTTTTCGCTGCGCAAAGTGACCGACTGAGCCGGACGCGGGGGGGGCATGGCCGAACATCAGTTGCGCATCGACCCCGCAGGCGCCCTGCGCGCCACAATCGTCATCGTCCCGCCGCTGTTCGAGGAAGCGAACCGCATGCGCCGCACATTGGTGCTCGCCATGCGGGCGCTGGCCGCTGACGGATTCGCGGCGGTGCTGCCCGACCTGCCGGGGCAGAACGAGAGCCTCGTCGCGCTCGCCGATGTCGATCTCGATCGCTGGAGCGACGCGTTGGCCGAGGCCGTTGCCGCGGTCGAGGGTCCGGCAGTCGTCGCATCCGTCCGCGGCGGCGCATTGATCGACCATCGCGCAAAGGCGACCGCTTGGTGGCGCCTTGCCCCGGCCGGCGGGGCCTCGCTACTCCGTACCTTGCTTCGCGCCCGCGTAGCCGCGGATCGCGAGGCCAGCGTGACCTCCTCGCTCGAAAGCCTGCAAGAGATCGCCCGATCCGAAGCCCTGCTGCTCGCCGGCAACACGCTTTCGCCCGCGATGCTGGCGCAGCTGAACGCCGCCGAGGCGCAGCCGGTCGAACCGCGGCGCAGCGTCAGCCTCGGCGCCGGCGGCATAGCGGGAACGCCGCTCTGGCTGCGCGCCGAGCCCGATGAAGATGCAGGCATGGCGGCAGCGATCGCCACCGACATCGCGGCATGGAGCATGACATGCGGCATCCGCTGAGCTTTTCCTGCGGCGACGCGGCCCTCGCCGCAACGCTCGACGAAGTACCGGGTACGACCGGCCTGCTGATCGTGTCAGGCGGTAACGAGATCCGCAGCGGCGCGCATCGCGGCATGGCGATACTGGCGCAGCGCGTCGCCGCGGCGGGGCATCCGGTGTTCCGTTTCGACCGGCGCGGGATCGGCGACAGCGAAGGCGAAAATGGCGGCTACATGGCCAGCGGCCCCGACATCGCCGCCGCGATCGCCGCTTTCCGGCAGGCAGCGCCGCATGTGTCGCGGATCGTCGCCTTCGGCAATTGCGACGCCGCGAGCGCGCTGCTGCTCCACCAGCCGCTGGCGGTCGATGCGCTGATCCTCGCCAATCCGTGGACCTATGACGGCGACGGAGGAGACGGCGAAGAGGCGGGCGAGCCCGCCCTGCCCCCGGCTTCGGCGATCCGCGCGCGTTATCTGGCGCGGCTCAGGGACCCGAAGAGCCTACTGCGGCTGGTCAGGGGCGAGATCGACATCGGCAAATTGCTGCGCGGGCTTTCGGCACTCAAGGCGCCCGCAGCGCCCGCCGCCGCCGACAGCCTCGCGGCCCGGATCGAAGGCGCCGTGGCGGCGCTCGAAGTGCCGGCAACGATCCTGCTCGCGACCGGCGACCGCACCGCGCAGGCGTTCGTTGCCCATTGCCCGGCGGCGCTGGACCGCGTCGAAATCCGGCGTCTGAACAGCCCGTCGCACAGCTTCGCCGGCGACGATGCCGAGTGGCTGGCGGCGCGGATATTGGAGATATTGGGGCGGTGATGTCGTTTGTCCGCCTGCACGTGCCGAAATCCCGCCCGAAATGAAAAGGGCCCACCGGCGTGGCCGGTGAGCCCTTGGTCCTGGGATTTTGCGGGCCGGTGCGACTTGGCTCTTTGCGAGCGGCCGGCCCGGGGCTGTCCTATGGCGCGAGGATCGCGACGGCGAGGTACAGCAACAGAGGCAGGCCGAAGCCGAGGAGCGTCAGGGCGACGAAGGCGACGCGCGTCCACAAGACATCGATGCCGAACTGGTCCGCCATCCCGGCGCAGACGCCGAAGATCATCCCGTTGCGGCGATTCTTGCGAAAACCCTGGTTCATTTCTTTCCTTTCCATCCCGGCCTTTCGGGCCGGCGTTTTCGGGTGAGCGTGGGTCGTTCGCCGATCAGACGATCAGCGAACCGACCTCAGCGCCGTTCTGGCCGACGATCGCGAGCAGCATCACCGAGGCGTAGAGCGAGGCGAAAGCGGCGAGAGCGTAGCTCTTGACGGCGTTGACGTTGAAATGGGCCATGATCTTATCCTTCCTTGAACCTTCCATCCGGACCATCCGGTGGATGCCGACACTGTTGCAGGGAGCGTGCCAATTTCATTCATTGGCGGTTAAGCGCGGTTTTTTTGTTTCGAAGCCGAAGTCTCCGCGCAAAATTTGCGATAGATCGGTGATATTTCCCGATGATAGAAAAAATTTCGCTCGGCCCCTGCGCCGCTTGGGCTGGTATCGCGGCAAACGCTGCGGTAGGCGCAAGATCGGATGACGCTGACCCGCCTTTCGCTGACCGACTTTCGCAATCACGCCGGCGCGGACATGGCGCCCGGGCCGGGTCTCGTCGCGCTCCACGGCGACAATGGTGCGGGCAAGACCAATATATTGGAAGCGGTCTCGCTGCTCGCGCCCGGCCGCGGACTGCGCCGCGCGCCGCTGTCCGACATGGTGCGCGATGGTGCGAGCGGAGGCTTCGCCGTCTTCGCCGAGGTCCAGGCGGACGCGGAGCTGCCGCCGGTCGCGCTGGGAACGGGGGTCGAGCCCGCGCATCCCGGGCGGCGGATCGTCCGCATCAACGGCGCGCCGGCCGCGGCGACCGCGCTGGGCGAATGGCTGGCGGTGCTCTGGCTGACCCCGGCCATGGACCGGCTGTTCGTCGAGACCGCGGGCAACCGGCGGCGCTTCCTCGACCGCCTCGTCCTCGCGCTCGACCCGCGCCACGCGCAGCATGGCAATCGCTATGAAGCGGCGCTCCGTGCGCGCGGCAAGCTGCTCGCCGATCCGGCGAATGCCGACGCGAGCTGGCTGGCGAGCCTCGAGGCGCAGCTCGCCGAACATGGCGCGGCGATGGACGCGGCGCGGCAGGCGATGCTGGCGGCGCTCTCGGCCGAACTCGCCGGGCAGCCCGACGCGCCCTTTGCGCGCCCGCTGCTGACGCTGGTCGATGCCGAAGGCAAAGCGCGCGAGACGGCGCACGATGCCGCGACGCTGAAGGCGCTCTTCGCGGCGCGCCGCCGGATCGACGCCGCGGCGGGGCGCGCGACCGCGGGGCCGCACCGCGACGACCTCGACGCCGTCCACGCCGCGACCGGACGCGCGGCGGCACGTTGCTCGACCGGCGAGCAAAAGGCGATGCTGCTATCGCTGATCCTCGCGCACAGCGACTGCGTCGCGCGCGCGCGCGGCCAGCGGCCGCTGCTGCTGCTCGACGAGGTCGCGGCGCATCTCGACCCCTCACGCCGCGCGGCGCTCTACGAGCGGCTGGCGGGGCAAGGCGGGCAGGCGTGGCTGACCGGAACCGAAGCGGCGCTGTTCGACGACATGCCGGGGCCGGTGACTCGCTTCCGGATCTCGGGAGGGCGGATCGGGCCGGCGTAGGTAACGCCAAATTATCCCTTCGGTCCTAGGCAGGCGGGAAAGGGGATCGGGTGATGGCCGGGCGAAACAATCTTGCTGGCGGAGGTTTCGGGCGCCGGCGCAGCGCATTGACCGGTGCGCCGACCGGTGCTCCCATGGGCGGCCGGCCGCCCCGTGCCGTCGCGGCGGATACCCCATCGGAAAGCGGTTCACGGCTTCGCCTGACCCTATATCTGTTCGGCGGTGTTCTTGCGCTGCTGTGCGTCGAAGCAATGTTATCGAGCACGTCGCTGATCACGCCCATCAACGCGACCTTCCTCAACACCATGCGCGCGCTCGGCTTCGTGCTGGGAGTGGCGCTGGCCTTGTTCGTCGTCGCGAGGCCGCACGAGCCGATGGGTATTTTGAAGAAGCTGCTGATCCTGCTGTTCCTTCCTTTCCTGACGGGATTCGTGGGCGGGGAGGCGGCCTGGCGGATCAGCGATTGGGCCGAATTCGGATTTTCGTCGGCCGAGTTCGAGCCGGCAAGCTACCCGATCAAATATGCCAGCCATGGACGCAGGGGACGACGCGACTCATTCGAAATCGACCCGTTCGGTACCAGGGAAAGCACCGATATCCCTGTCCCTTCTTTCCAGTTCGACGCAATCTGGCCGAACCACGGCGATTATTGCATCACGGTAATGCAGCGCCGCTCGCCATCGGGGGCAATCGAGATACGCAATGACGGAGTATACACGCTTCGCGAACCCGCGCCGGTCGAATTGACGCCGTGCCATGCCGGAAATGCGGCGAATGCCGGCGGCGGGCGGTCGCCGTGGGACAAGAAGGAACCCCCGTTAAAGTCGGGGCGATCGCCCGCGATCACGCCGCGCGGTCAAAGAATCTCGCGCACGCGGTCCTGCGGGCGGCACAGCCGCACCCCCTTGTCGGTCTCGACGAACGGGCGCTCGACATAGGCGGGATTGGCGGCCATCGCGGCGACGATCGCGTCCTCGCCCGCATCCTTCAATCCCCGCTCTTCGGCATCGGTGCCGCGCAGACGGAGCGCGTCGCGCGCCGTGAGGCCGGCGTCCGCGAAGAGCTGGCGCAGCTTGTCGGCGCTGTAGGGTTGTTTCAGATATTCGACGACCGTCAGCTCGACGCCGGGCGTTTCCTGAAGGATGGCCAGCGTCTTGCGCGAGGTGCCGCATGCGGGGTTGTGCCAGATGGTCGCTCTCATGGGTCGGTCTCCTAACGCAGCCTTACAGCAGCGTAAACTCGCCATTCATGGCATATATGGCACATCTTCCCGCATGAAGGGGAACCACCAGCTTGCCTTCGCGGCCCGGACAGGACTTATGCAAAAGTCGAGGGACCGCCAAAGGACGGCTGATGCGGGGTTGGGTTGCAAGTGAATGAATTGATCGATCGCAGGAGGTTGCTGGCCGGGCTTGCCGGGGCGGGGGCGATGGCCGTCGGGCCCGCGCGCGCGCAGCTTCCCGACTGGATTCGGCAGCCGGCCGCGCCCGTGCCGCCGCCGGTGGACTATGTCGCCGTCGCAAAGAAGCAACTCGCAATGCAGGGACGCAATATCCCGCAGGGCGACCGGGTCGGCGTCGTCGATTTCGGCCTGCCGTCGTCGCGGCCGCGCTTTGCGCTCGTCGACATGGTCGCGGGCAGGATCGAGATGTTTCCGGTGACGCACGGCCGCGGGTCGGACCCGCAGCACGACGGCTGGCTCAAAAGCTTTTCGAATCGCGTCGGCAGCCTCGCGACCTCGCGCGGCGCGTATCGCACCAGCGACTATTATTGGGGCGCCAACGGGTCGTCGATGCGCCTCGCGGGACTCGAACCCGACAATTATACCGCCGACCAGCGCGCGATCGTCGTCCACGGCGCCTGGTACGCCGACCCGGCGCTGATCGCGACGCAGGGCAAGCTCGGACGCAGCGAGGGCTGTTTCGTGTTCGGCGAAGAGCTGCTGCCGATGATCCTCTACAAGCTCGGGCCGGGCCGACTGCTGTTCGCCGACCAGCTGAGCGTGCATCCGCCGCAGCCCAGGCCGTTCGAGCTGCCCCCCGCCGATCCGCTGCCGGGCATGGAGAATCTGCGGCGCGCGAGTTCGATCAGCGGGCCGTTGCCGAAAACCGCCGATTAGGCGGCGAACGATGGCGCCGGCATGGCGCTATTCCTTCTCGCCGACCTCCACGAGGCCGTGCCCCACGCTCACGCGTTCGTCGAAGACGAAGCAGCTGCCGTGCCAGCGGCTGTCGGCAGCGGGCACCTGTTCGAGATAGGCGAGGATGCCGCCCTTGAGGTGGACGACGTCCTCGACGCCTTCGTGGCGCAGGAAGGCGGTTGATTTTTCACAGCGGATGCCGCCGGTGCAGAACATCGCAATGCGCTTGCCCGCGAAACGCCCGGCATTGGCGCGCCACCAGTCCGGAAAATCGCCGAAGCTCCTGGTTTCGGGATCGATCGCGCCCGCAAAGCTGCCGTAGCCGACCTCGAAACCGTTGCGCGTGTCGATCAGCACCGTGTCCGGATCGTCGACGAGCGCATTCCAGTCGGCGGGATCGACATAGGGCGCGGTGCCCTGTCCGGGGTCGAGCCCCGGCACCTTCATCGTGACGATCTCTTTCTTCAGCCGGACCTTCATCCGCTGGAACGGCATAGCGCCGGCGGCCGAATATTTGACGTCGAGTTCGGCGCAATCGGGAAGCGCGCGAATATGGTCGATCACCGCCGCGATCCCGCCCTCGGTCCCCGCGATCGTACCGTTGATCCCCTCATGCGCGAGGAGCAGCGTGCCCTTGATGCCTTCGGCGGCACAAAGGTCGATCAGCGGCTGGCGC
>CBJKNR010000195.1:0-6943 GCA_966417555.1 uncultured Sphingopyxis sp. | reverse complement strand
TCAACGCTATGCCAACTGCCTCGCCGCGGCGCCGCTCGCGCCGGCGCTGGTCAATCCGGCGTCGGCGACCTGCTCGAACCTGCCCGCGGCAAGCTTCCCGGGCTTTCAGGGCATCGCCGCGCTGCTCGGCGCGGCGCCGCTGAACGGCACCGGCAACAATGGCTCGACCTTCGCGCAGCGCAGCACCAACTATGCGGTATTCACGCACAACAGCTTCGACATCGTCGAGGATGCGCTGACGCTGACGATCGGCGCGCGCTATACGCACGAAAAGAAGACGCTGCGCGGCGACGCCAATTTCACCAACACGCTCTGCCCCGCGATCGTCAATTCATCCTTGCAAGCCTTGGCGAGCCTCGCCTGCGTGATCAACGGCACCGCGCCCGACATCGTGGCGGGCACGCCGGGGACAAAGTTCAGCGAGGGCCAGTGGACGGGCACCGCGGTGCTGAGCTGGAAGCCCTCCCCCGAATGGCTGGTCTACGGATCGGCGTCGAAGGGTTACAAGGCCGGCGGCTTCAACCTCGACTATTCGGCGCTCGACCGGCCGTGCAGCACGACCGCGGGGTCCCCTGCGCAGGACGCGGCCTGCGTCGCGGCGCTCGCCCGCCCGGCGAACACCCCGGGCAACGGGCGGCCCGAGGCGAGCGACCTGCAATTCGCGAGCGAAAAGGTCGACGCCTATGAGCTCGGCGTCAAATGGGACGGCCCCGGGATCGATGTCAATCTTGCTGCCTTTTATCAGGAATACAGCAATTACCAGCTCAACACCTTCAACGGCATCAATTTCGAGGTCACCAACATCCAGGCGTGCAAGGACGATCTCGGCGGCGCCGACACCGATGCGTCGGCGGCGACCGGTGCCTGCGCGTCGGACCGGCTGAAACCCGGCGTCGTCGCCAAGGGGTTCGAGATCGAGACCTTCATGCGCCCCGCGCGCTACCTCTCGGTCAACATGGGGCTGACCTTTGTCGACACCCTCTATCGCCGCAACCTCGTCGGCACCGGCGGCCGGCCGCTATCGCCGGTGCTGTTTCAGCTGCCCGGCCGCGGCGTGTCGAATGCCGCCAGATATGTCGCGACCGCGGGGATCAGCTGGACCCCGCCGATCGGATCGTCGGGGATGAGCGCGCTCGTCTATCTCGACACGCGCGTCCAGAGCGACACCAACACCGGGTCGAATCTCGACATCGAAAAGGTGCAGGACGGCTTCGCGGTCTTCAACGGCCGGCTCGGTCTCTACGGCCGCGATCGCCGCTGGGGGATCGAGTTGTGGGGGCAGAATCTGTTCAACCGCAAATATTACCAGATCGCGGCCGACATGCCGCTGCAAGGCTCGGGTTCGTTCCGCGCGGTCGCCGCGCCGGCGGCGAGCGGCCATCCGGGCACCGCGAACAAATTGTTCGTCGGCTTTCCGGGCGAACCGCGCACTTGGGGCGTGACGCTGCGCGGCCAGTTCTGAACGGCCTCTCCCCCTCCCCCGTTCGGGGAGGGCGTAAGGAGGGCCTGCCGCGGCCGGGCACTGTCGCGGCAGGCTCTTTCCTTTCGCGAGAACGGGGCCCCGGCAATCAGGCCCGATAGCGCGCCGCCACCTCGCGCCGCGACAGATTCGGTCCCATCGCCAGCCGCGCGGCATGAAACTCCTGCCACTGGCCCTCGTCGGCGAGCGGCGGGATCGTCACCTCCTCACCCCGGTCGAGCCCGGCCAGCGCCGCATCGACCAGGTCGTCCGCGCTCATCACCATCTCGGCAGGAAAAGCGTCGACATCCTTGCCCGACCGTTCCCATATCTCGGTGCGCGTCGCGCCCGGCAGCACCGCCTGCACATGAAATCCCTTCTCGCGTCCGTTCGACGCGAGCGCGTGGCTGAGGTTCAGCAGGAACGCCTTCGACCCGCTGTACACGCCCTCGAACATTTCGGGGGCGAGCGCGAGGACCGAGGCGATGTTGACGATCGCGCCCTTGCCGCGCGCGCCGAACGCCTTGCCCGCAGCAATCGCAAGCCGCGCGGCGGCGGTGATGTTGAGCGCGATGATCCGCTCGATCTCGGCCGCGCCATTCTCCAGCGTGCCGCCGTTCAGCGACATGCCCGCATTGTTCACGAACAGGCCGATGCTCGCATCGTCGATCAGACGCTGCTCGATCCGCGTCACATCGTCGCTTTTGGTCAGGTCGGCGGCGATCACATCGACCGCCACGCCCGTTTCGGCGCGCAGCCTCGCGGCGAGTTCCTCCATCTGCGCGCCATTGCGCGCGACGAGGATCAGGTCGTGCCCGCGTTTCGCGAGACGGTCGGCATAGACGGCGCCAAGGCCGGTCGAAGCGCCCGTGATCAGGGCCGCTCCGGTGGGGATAGTCATGTCATTGCTCCTTATGCGGCGGCCCCAAAACAAGAAGCGTGCGGGTCGCTTGCAAAATGATAGTGACTGCCCCATATGTCTTCAATGACCGACGATGAAAAAAATCCCGGCACCTGCCCCGTCGACCGCGGACTGACGCGCGTCGGCGACCGCTGGAGCATGCTCATCCTGCGCGACATCGAACGCGGACTGACGCGTTACGAGCAATTGCGCACCAGCCTCGGCATCGCGCCGAACATATTGTCGCGGCGGCTTTCGGCGCTCGTCGAGGCGGGGTTGATCGCGAAAAACCGCTACAGCGCCCGCCCGCCGCGCGACGAATATCTGCTGACCGACGCGGGACGCGACTTCCTGCCGATCCTGATGGCGATCGGCGCATGGGGGCGCAAATATAATGGCGAAGGCGCGCTTAGTCGTCACCTTGACGCCGCGACGGGCGAAATCGTCCGCCCGGTCGTCGTCGACGCGAACACCGGCGCCCCGATCGGCTCGCGCCCGCTGAAGTTTGAGTATCCGGACTGAAAGCCGACGATATTTTCCTCGTCACCCGGACTGATCGGCGATTATCCCCTGCCATCCGTAGGCCGCACATCGTCATTGCGAGGAGCGTAGCGACGAAGCAATCTCCAGCCATCGTCCGGGCGCTGCGAGAGCTGGAGATTGGTTGGCCTACGGCCGCCTTCGGCCCGCTGCGCTCGCAATGACGCCTACGGATGCGGGCGGGATCATTGCCGATCAAGTCCGGGGTCCATTCGCGCGACGATGGGGGAATGGATCCCGGATCAAGTCCGGGATGACGAAAGAGTGTCAAAATCGGGCGCTCTCGCGTTCCTACTTGTACATGCCCTCGCGCAGGTTGATGCCGTACTCGATCCACGCCTTGAGCGCGCAGAGCATCTGCGACCAGCCCTGACAATTGCCGTAGGAGGCGCCGAGCGCGCCCTGATTCTCGCGCCAGCCCTCCTCGGCGATCTCGACCAGCGTGCGCCCGTCGTCGAGCCCCTTGAAGCGCATCGTCACGCGCGTGCGGTAATCGGCATCCTTCGGCTCGCTGCCCTCGACATTGTGTGCCTCACCCTCGCTCGCCTGCCATTCGAGGACGATCTTCTCGTCGGGCACCACGTCGATCACCCAGACCGGAAAGGCGCCGGGAAAGTCGTGGAAGTCCCACTCCACCGTCGCGCCCGTCTCGAGCCGCCCCTTGGCGCCGCCCGTGGTGAAGTATTTCGACAGCTGGTCCGGATCGGCGACCGCCTCGAACACCTCGTGCACCGGCTTCGCGATCCGCGCCGCGACCCTGAATTTCAGTTCCATGTCGATTCTCCGCTTGAGTCGCCGCCCATTATGTTATATTTTTATAACATGTCAATCCACGACCAGTTCGACGCGACCTTCAAGGCGCTCGCCTCGCCGATCCGGCGGCAGATTCTCGACGACCTCAGGGATCAGCCGCTGACCACAGGGATGCTCTGCGCCCATTTCGCCGACATCGACCGCTGCACGGTGATGCAGCATCTGAAAGTGCTGGAGGATGCGGGGCTGGTCATCGCCGAGCGCCGCGGGCGCGAGCGCTGGAACCATCTCAACGCGATGCCGATACAGGACATCCACGACCGCTGGATCGGCCCGCACGCCGCCGCGGCGAGCGCGCGGCTCGCGCGCTTCCGGCAGGCGCTCGAGGCGCAATGAAAAAGGCCGGGGCGTCACCGCCCCGGCCTTTCCGTTCCATTCGAACCCGGCTCACCAGCCCTGCGGCTTGCCCTTGTTCTGCTGGTCGAGCCACGTCTTCAGCGGCGCGAAATAGTCGGCCATCGCCTTGCCCGACATCTCGCGGCTGCCGGTGAACGCCTGCAGCGCGTCGGGCCACGGCTTCGACGCCCCCATTTCGAGCATCGCGTTGAGCTTCGCGCCGACCGCCTTGTTGCCATAGAAGGAACAGCGGTGGAGCGGCCCCTTCCACCCCGCCTGCTTGCACGCCGCCTGATAGAATTGAAACTGCAGCACGCGCGCGAGGAAATAGCGGGTGTAGGGCGTGTTCCCCGGAATATGGAACTTCGCGCCCGCGTCGAACGCATTCGCCGGCCGCGCGCCCGGCGGGACGATACCCTGATATTCCTTGCGCAGCTCGGTCCATTTGCTGTTGTAGTCGGCGGGCTGGATCGATCCGTCGAAGACGCCCCAGCGCCAGCGATCGACGAGCAGGCCGAAGGGCAGGAAGGCGACCTTGTCCATCGCCTGCCGGAGCAGCAACCCGATATCCTTGTCGGCGCTCGGCACCTTCGCCTTGTCGAGCAGGCCGATGTCGACGAGATATTGCGGGGTGATCGACAGCGCGACGAAGTCGCCGATCGCCTCGTGGAAGCCGTCGTTCGCACCGTTGAGGTAGAGGAACGGCTGCCTGTTATAGGCGCGCTGGTAATAATTGTGGCCGAGCTCGTGGTGGATCGTGATGAAATCGTCGGCGTTCACCTTGATGCACATCTTGATGCGGATGTCGTCCTTGTTGTCGACGTCCCATGCCGAGGCGTGGCAGACGACCTCGCGGTCGGCGGGCTTCAGAAACTGGCTGCGCTTCCAGAAGGTCCCGGGCAGCGGCGCCATGCCCAGCGACGAATAGAAATTCTCGCCCGCCTTGACCATGTCGAGCGGCGTCTTGCCCTGCGCGGTCAGGAGGTCGCCGATGTCATAGCCGAGGTCGCCTGTCCCCGCGGGCGCGACGAGCGGATAGATATTGCCCCATTCCTGCGCCCACATATTGCCGAGCAGGTCGGCGCGGATCGGGCCGGTCTTGGGCTGCACCGCGTCGCCATATTTCTCGTTCAGTTTCCAGCGGACATAGGTGTGGAGCGCGACGTACAGCGGCTTCATGTCCTGCCAGATCTTCTCGGTCAGCCTGGCGAATTCCTCGGGCGGCATGTCGTAACCCGAACGCCACATCGCGCCGGTGTCGGCAAAGCCGAGCTCCTTCGCGCCCTCGTTCGCGATGCCGACCATTTTCGCATAGTCGTCCTTCATCGGCGCGCCGACCCGGTCGTGCCAGCTCGTCCACATCTCGGCGAACTGCGCCGGCGTGTGCTTGAGGTCGCCCATCGCGGCCTCGATGTCCGAGCCCGAGATGTCCTTGCCATCCAGCGTGCCGCGGCCCTTGCCATATTGCGACTGCAGGTCGGTCGCGATCTTGTTGAGCTCGGTCGCGGCGCCCGGCGTCGTCGGCGCGGGCAGCACGATGCCGGTGCGCAGGATGTCGAGCTTGCGCTTGGTATCGGCGCTCAGCCCCGCGACATCCTTATATTTCGCGGCTTCGAGCGCATATTTGACCGACTTTTCGGTGCCGACCGCGTTGATCCGCGCCGCCATCGCGTCGGTGTCCTCGGTGATATAGGTCGAATTGACCCAGTTTACCTGGCTCGCCTCGACCGTATAGTCGAACAGGTCCTTCTCGACCGACGCGATGAAGGCGTCGGCGTCAGCCGCGGTGGGCGCAGCGGCGGGCGCGGTCTGGGCAAGGGCGGGGGTCGCCACCGCGAGCGACAGGGCAAGCGACAGCGTCGAAATCATGGCTTTCATGGGGTGCGTCCTCTGGAATATTGACAGCGCTCTCCGGCGCGATGCCGATAGCTTGGCGCGCGGCGGGAGCGCGGTCAAGCCGTCAGAAAGGCCGCGATCGCCTCGCCGAGCGCCGGCTCGGTCACGCTCGACATATGCGTCCCCGGAATCGTCGCCAGCCGCGCATCGGGCAGCGCCGCGACCAGCTCCTCGGCCGAGCCGTTATCCCGGTCCTGCTCGCCGCAGACGACGAGGGTAGGCATCGTCAGCGCCGCGAGCATTTCTGGCGTCGTGTCGGTGAAGCTGTCGAGCAGATGCCCCGCCGCGATGCGGTCGACCTTCATCGTCTTCATGAACTGGATCGACAGCCACGTGTCGTCGCCGCGCTTCGCCGTCTCATATTCGGCAATCACGCGCTTGAAGAAGCGCCCGCGCCGCTGCCATCCGGCAAGCCCCGCGAGCCCCATGCCGCCGAGGATGAGCCGCTTCGGCTTCATCCCTGCGACGACCGCGCGCGCGCTCGTCCGCGCGCCGAGCGAGAAACCGCCGAGATCGAAATCGGTCAGGCCCAGATGCAGGGCCAGATCTTGCAGGTCGTGCACGAGCACGTCGGGCGGATAATGCTCCTCCTCGTGCGGCGCGTCGCTCGACCCGTGAACGCGCAGGTCGGGCATGATCACCCGATAGCCCTCGGCCGCGACGCGCGCCGCGGTGCCGAACTTGATCCAGTTGACCTCGCCGCTCGAAAACAGCCCGTGGAGCAGGATCAGCGGCGCCGCGTCACCCGTTTCGGGGCCCATCTCGCGCCACGCCAGCCGCACGCCGTCGCGCGCTTCGAAAAATTGCGGTTCGATGGTCATGACCCGGCCTTACGCGCTCCGCGCGGGATCGTGCAACAGGGCAATGGGCGCGGAACCGGACCTGTCGAAAAGCGCCTCGGCTTTGCTCAACAGCAACGGCAACGGAGGATGACCGGTTTCGGCCGGAAGCTGCCATAAATCCTCCCCGCTTGCGGGGAGGGGGACCGCCGAAGGCGG
>CBJKNR010000194.1:0-6963 GCA_966417555.1 uncultured Sphingopyxis sp. | reverse complement strand
AAAACGCTCGAGCTCGGCAATAATTCGGTGCGCTGGGCGCAGGCCCGCTTCGACTCGGTCGACGGGACGCCGTGCTTCACCGCCGCCAATTCGGGCGGCACTTATATCCCGAGCGCCGCGTGCGACGAGGTTGCGCTCGCCTTTCACCCGCGCATCCCGCGCTACGGCGAGATCGCGCACGACAAGAAACGCCTCGGTCTGACGGGCTCGATCCAGTTCGCGCCGACCGATGCGACGAAGGTCTCGCTCGACGCGCTCTATTCGAAGTTCAAGCACCAGCGCCGCGAACAATGGGGCGAAGTGCTGTTGCGCAGCAACGAACGCTCGATCAACATCAGCGATTATACGATCGACGACGACAATAATCTCGTCTCCGCGACGCTCGACGATGCCTGGGTGCGCACCGAACATTATCTGCGCAAGGCGCAGACCGAATTCTGGCAGGTGGGCGCGACCTGGGATCAGGACGTTACCGACAGCTTCCGCTTCACCCTGCTCGGCGGCCTGTCGAAATCGACTGCCTCGATCCCGCTCGAAACGACGATCGTCTTCGACGACCGCGACGCGCAGGATTATCGCTACGACTATAGCGACATGAAGAATCCGCTGCTGAGCTTCGGCACCAGCGTGACCAATCCCGCGAATTTCCAGCTCGCCGAAATCCGCGACCGCCCGTCGGAGGTCGAGAACAAGTTCCGTACCGTGCAGCTGCGCACCGAATGGGATATCAGCGACGATTTCACGGTCAAGCTGGGCGGCGTCTATCGCCGGTTCGACTTCGCGAGCATCGCCTACACCCGCGACACGGTGGTGTGCGGCAATGGCGGGGTAGACCGCGTGCTCGGCATGATCACCTGCTCGCCGTCGAGCGCGTTCGGCCCCGCCGCCGTCTACGGCTTCGCGGTGACGCCCGAACTGTCGCAGCTGTTCCAGCTCGGCAAGGCCGGCCAACCATCGGGTACGACCACCGAGTGGCTCGTCCCGAACCTCGACGCCGCGACCGCGTTTACCCGCCTCTACGACCGCACGGCGGCAATCGATGCCGGCAACAACCGCGCGGTGCGCGAAGAGGTGAAGGGTGGGTATCTGCAGTTTGACGCGAAGGGCGAGCTGGGCGGACTCCGCTACGCGCTCAACGCCGGCGTCCGCTATGTCCACACCGACCAGACGTCGAGCGGGCTCAGCAGCGGCACGGCGGTGACCGTCGAGCGCAGCTACGAGGACTGGCTGCCGTCGGTGAACCTCGCGCTTTTCCCGCACGACGACATCATCATCCGCGCGGCGATTGCCGACGTGATGACGCGCCCGTCGCTCGGCAATCTGACCCCGGGCGGCTCGGTCGACGGCTTCAACTATCGCATCAACTACGGCAACCCGTTCCTCGATCCGTTCCGTGCGACCGCCTATGATCTTGCGTTCGAATGGTATTTCGCGCCGCAGTCGATCTTCTCGGTCGCGCTGTTCAAGAAGGATATCGCGAGCTTCCCCGTCGCGACGACGACCAGCGGCACCTTCGCGTCGACGGGCCTGCCGACGTCGATCATCCCGCCGAGCAGCCCCGCAGCGATCAATCCCGAAGGCCAGCTGTGGACGATCAACTCGATTGGCAACGGCGAGGGAGCCAAATTGAAGGGCATCGAAGTCTCGCTGCAGGCGCCGTTCAAATTCCTGCCCGGCTTCCTGTCGAACTTCGGCGGCATTGTGAACGCCACATTCGTCGACTCGGATGCCGACTATTCGGTCGCCGGCCCGTCGGTGGTCCCCGGGGGTGCCAATGTCGGGGCGATCCGTAACGGCACGCTGTTCGGCCTGTCGAAGCGCGCCTATAACGGCACGCTCTACTATGATGACGGCAAGTTCAGTGCGCGCGCCTCGGTCAGCTATCGCAGCCGCTATGCCGACGCCAACAGCGGCACCGGCAATGTGTTCGAAGGTTATGGCTCGACGATCAACGTCGATGCATCGGTGCGCTATGCGATCACCGACAATATCGAAATCTCGGTCGAGGGGATCAACCTGACCGACGAATATCGTTATCGTTTCACCGACATCGATGCCGACCGCAATTACGAGAACAACCATTTCGGCCGTACCTTCCTGTTCGGCGCGCGCGTCAAGATCTGACGCGGACGGGTTCGTCCCGGTGGGGCCCGGTTTCCATCTTCGGGGACCGGGCCTTTCTTTTTTGGAGGAGAAGAACATGACCGATCGGCGCGGAATGCTGAAACTGGCAAGCGGCGGCCTGCTGGCGACCGGTCTTTCGGGGTTCACCGGACCGTCGGTCCTCGCGGCCAGAACCGAACCGACCGCAGCCGTGCCAGCGTGGGCAAAGGGCTTCGACGGCCAGCGCAAGGCCGATCTCGGCGACGGGCGCTTCCTCAATCCGGTGATGGCGGGCGACCATCCCGATCCCTCGATCCTGAAGGACGGCGCCGATTATTATATGACCTTCTCGACCTTCGACAGCTATCCGGGGCTGGTCATCTGGCATTCGCGCGACCTCGTGAACTGGCGCCCGGTCGGCCCGGCGCTGCACCGGAATATCGGTTCGGTCTGGGCGCCCGAACTCGTGAAGCACAAGGGCCGCTATTATCTCTACATTCCCACGAAAGGTCCGAACACCAGCTGGGTGATCTGGGCCGACCGGATCGAGGGGCCGTGGAGCGATCCCGTCGATCTGAACCTGCCCAATCATATCGACCCCGGCCACGCCGTCGGCGAGGACGGATCACGCTGGCTCTTCCTGTCGGGCGGCGACCGCGTCCGTCTCTCGGACGACGGCCTGAGCCGCATCGGCGAGCCCGAGCATGTCTATGATCCGTGGCGCTATCCTTCCGACTGGGTGGTCGAGGGTTTCGCGCCCGAGGGGCCCAAGATCACGCGGCGCGGCGACTATTATTACATGATCACCGCGGTGGGTGGCACCGCGGGTCCGCCGACCGGTCATATGGTGATCGCAGCGCGGTCGAAATCGATCCACGGGCCTTGGAAGAATTGCCCCGCAAACCCGCTCGTCCACACCAAGTCGGCGGGCGAGAAATGGTGGTCGCGCGGGCATGCGACGCTGGTCGAGGGGCCCGCGGGCGACTGGTGGAGCGTCTATCACGGCTATGAGAACGGCTATTGGACATTGGGCCGGCAGGCGCTGCTCGATCCCGTTGAATGGACGACCGACGGCTGGTTCCGCATGAAGGGCGGCGACCTGTCGCAGCCGATCGCCAAGCCGGGGGGCGGCACCGTCGCGGGGCCGCACGGCATGGCGCTGTCGGACGATTTCACGACGCTCGTGCTCGGCGCGAAATGGAATTTCTTCAAGCCCGCCGCCGACGAACGCAGCCGCGCGCGCATCGAGGATGGCGCGCTGGTGCTTGCGGCGCGCGGCAAGGCGCCGGCCGATTCCTCACCCCTGCTGCTGATCGCGGGCGACCAAGCGTACCGCTTCGAATGCGATATCGAAATCGCGCCCGGCGGCACCGCCGGGCTGCTCCTCTTCTATGACGAGAGGCTCTATTGCGGGCTCGGCTTCGACGGCGCGCGGTTCGTCACCCACCAATATGGCATCGAGCGCGCGCGGCCCGCCAATCCGCATGGGCGGCGCATGCGAATGCGCGTCACCAACGACCGCCATATCGTGAACTATGACACGAGCGGCGACGGCGGAAAGACATGGGTCCGCTTCGACCGCGGCATGGAGGTGTCGGGATATCACCATAATGTGCGCGGCGGCTTCCTGATGCTGCGGCCCGGCCTCTATTCGGCGGGAGCAGGCGAGGCGCGCTTCCGCAACTTCCGGTTCGAGGCGCTGGGGTAGGGATCATTGTCTCGCACAAAGCCACGAAGCCACAAAGATTTTGCTGTTGAGGCCCCTTTGTGGCTTCGTGGCTTTGTGCGAAAAATCTCTTTCTTTCGCGACTTATAGCGTCACGCCCGACTTCCAGATCGCGATATCGCGCTCTTCATTGACTTCGGCCTTCGTCAGCGCGCCCGAGGCGATGGCGGCGATCAGCTCGAGCAGCGCATCCGAAACGCTCTCGACGCCGCTTTCGAGTATCTGCCCCGCGTCGAAATCGATCCATCCCGCCTTGCGCTGTGCGAGGCTGCTGTTCGACGCGATCTTGAGGGTCGGTGCCGGAAAGCCGAGCGGTGTGCCGCGGCCGGTGGTAAAGAGGATGATCGTCGCGCCCGCCGCGGTGAGCGCGGTCGATGAGACGGCATCGTTGCCCGGCGCCTCGAGCAGGGTCAGCCCGGGCAGCACCGCCTCGCCACCATAGCGCCGGACATCGACCAGGGGCACCTTGCCGCCCTTTTGCACCGCGCCGAGCGACTTTTCCTCAAGCGTCGTGATCCCGCCGACGATATTGCCGGGCGAGGGATTCTCGCTCACCGGTTCGCCGTGGCGGATGAAATAATGTTTGAAATCGCGGACCAGCGCGACGGTGTCGTCGAACACTGCGCGCGACACCGCGCGGTCCATCAATATCTGTTCGGCGCCGAAAATCTCGGGGATTTCGGTGAGCACGACCTTGCCGCCCGCCGCGGCCACGGCATCGGCCATGCGCCCGACAAGCGGGTTGGCGGTCAGGCCCGAGAGGCCGTCGGAGCCGCCGCATTTGACGCCGAGTACCAGCTTCGAGAGCGGCACGTCGGTGCGCGGCGTGTCGGTGCAGCCCGCCACCAGCTCGTCGACCAGCGCGAGGCAGTCCGCCTCGTCATCCGCAACCGCCTGCGCCGACAGCGTGCGCATATGCGCGCGGCGTTCGGCCGGGATGAGGTCGAACAGCGCGTCGAGCTGGTTGCTCTCGCACCCCAGTCCGACGATCAGCACCCCGCCCGCATTGGGATGCTGCGCGAGCGCGGCGAGCAGCGCGCGGGTGTGGCCAAGGTCGTCGCCGAGCTGCGAACAACCGAACGGATGCTTGAAAGCGTGAATGCCGTCGAGGCGCCCCGCATGGCGCTCGCCCGCGATCCGCGCGACGCGCGCGGCGAGGTTGCCGACACAGCCGACGGTCGGGATAATCCAGATTTCGTTGCGCGTTCCGACGCGGCCGTCGGGGCGGACATAGCCGCGAAATGTCGGTGTTGGTCCGGCGTCTGGCTTCGCTTCGCGGGCGCGCGACGCATGATGATAGTCGCCATCGCCGCCGAGCGCGGTCGCCAGATTGTGACTGTGCACATGGTCGCCGGGCGCGATGTCGGCGGTCGCGGTGCCGATCGGAAAGCCATATTTGATCACCGCCGCGCCGCGCGCGATCGGCGCGAGCGCGACCTTGTGCCCGCGCTCCACGGCTATCGATGTGCGGAGATCGCTGTCGGCGAAGATCTCCGCACCTGCAGCAATATCGGCAATCGCGGTCGCGACATTATCCGCGTCGTGGACACGGATCGCATGGATTCTGCTGTCGCCGGTCATCGTCGCTCAGCACCCGCTATGGCGAGACAATTGGTCATACACCCGATATTCGCTTGCCTTTGACACCGGTGTCTCTTACACCGCTTCGCGGAAGAGGGAAACGAGAAAGATGCTGGCGACAAGCGATCAACAGAATGTAGCGCGCGCATTAATCGACGCACGTGCAGGAAAGACACCGCTTACCGCCTATCCCGGGGCGATGCCGCAGACGATGGCGGAGGCCTATGCGATCCAGGACAGCGCGATCGCGCTGGACGGCCGGCGTATCGGCGGATGGAAGGTCGGACGAATCGCCCCCGAGCTCGTTGACCGCTACGGTGGCAACCGCTTGACCGGCCCGATCTTCGCCAACGAAATCGTGGGTGACGCCACCGAGCCGGCGATGCCCGTCTATGCCGACGGCTTCGCCGCGGCCGAGGCCGAGGTGCTGCTTTGCTTCGGCGACGTCGGCACAGGTGACTATGACATCGACAGCGTGCGCGAGTGCATCGCCGACGTCCGCAGCGGCATCGAGATCGCAAGCTCGCCTTTCCCCGGGATCAACCGCCACGGTCCCGCGGTCACCGCGTCGGACTATGGCAACAACAAGGGGCTGATCCTTGGCCCGTCGATTGCCGGCTGGCAGGGCGCCGACCTCATCCGCATGCCGGTCGAAATGGCAATCGATGGCGAAACGGTCGGCGCGGCGACGATGGAGGGCATGCTCGACGGCCCCTTCGGTTCGGCGCTGTTCCTGATCGAGATCCTGCGCGCGCGCGGCATAGCTATTCCACCCGGGACATGGGTGTCCGCCGGTGCGATCACCGGTATCCATGAAATCAGGCCGGGCCAGCGCGCCGAAGCGCTGTTCGACGGAAAAATCCGCGTCGGCTGCTCGATCAAAAGCTATTAAGGCGAAATACGGGAGAGGATTATGGCACAGGCATTCGCGGACGGAGGGACGGCGGCGCCGGTGCCACGGTCGGGGCGTCGCCGCTGGCTGATCGTCGCGCTGCTCTTCGCCGCGACCACGGTCAATTATATCGACCGCACGATGCTCGGCCTGCTCGCGCCGACGCTTGGGCAGGAGCTCAGGTGGAGCGAGAATGACTATGGCAACATCGTCACCGCCTTCCAGGCCGCCTATGCGCTCGGCTTCCTCCTGATGGGCTGGCTGATCGACCGCTTCGGTCCGAAGGTCGGCTATGCGATCGCCATCTCGATCTGGACCGTCGGCCATGTCGCGCACGGCTTTGCGTCGTCGATCGTCTCCTTCATGCTCGCGCGCGTCGTCCTCGGCGTCGGCGAGGCGGGGCATTTCCCGTCGGTCGTTCGCGCTTCGAGCGAATGGTTTCCCCAGAAAGAGCGCTCCTATGCGATCGGCTGGGTCAACAGCGCGACGACGATCGGCGTCATCCTGACCGCGCCGACGATCGCGCTCTTCATGCGCATCCTCGGTTTCGATTGGCGCGAGACCTTCATCTACACTGGCGCATTCGGCGCCATCCTGCTGATATTGTGGCTGTGGCTCTACAGCAATCCGCGCGAGAGTGGGAAGGTCAGCCAAGCCGAAC